>NZ_JBLVXX010000040.1:0-49461 GCF_048283985.1 Enterobacter cloacae complex sp. 6730903
CCTTACCCGGCCTACGATCGCACTTTATTTGTAGGCCGGGTAAGGCGAAGCCGCCACCCGGCAAAACACTCACCCAAAGTGATCGTACCCTTTCCAGTCAAGCGTAACCGGGGCGCCGTCGCGGACAAACAGCAGCCCTTCACTTTCCGGCATCACCTGCCCGATGCAGGTAAATTTCGCCCCCAGATGCGCTAACGCCACATCCAGCGTTCCGCGATTCAGCTCAGGCACGGTGAAGCACAGCTCATAATCTTCTCCACCGGATAACGCCCAGCGCAGCGCCTGTTCAGGTTCGACATGGCGAAGCAGTTGCGCCGACAGCGGGAACAGATCCAGGTCAACGCGTGCGCCCACGCCGCTGGCTTTCAGGATATGACCGAGATCGGAGATCAGCCCGTCAGAGAGATCGATTGCGGAGCTTGCCCGCTCGCGCAGCGCCTGACCGTGCAGAATACGCGGCGTTGGCCGCAGATGGCGCTTCACCAGATACGCCGCATCGTCAGCATCTTCAACCGTTAAACGGTTCTGAAGGATCGCCAGCCCTGCCGCGCTGTCGCCCGGCGTACCGGTCACGTAGATCCAGTCACCCGGTTTTGCGCCCGAACGCTTCAGCGCGCGCCCGGCAGGCACATAGCCGTGGATTGCCAGGGTCATCGACAGCGGACCGGCGGTGGTATCACCGCCAATCAGCTGCATATCGTAATAATTCAGCTGTTCAAACAGGGCATCGCTGAAGGCTTCAAGCCAGGCTTCATCCACCTCCGGCAGGGTCAGCGCCAGCGTCAGCCAGGCCGGGTCGGCGCCCATTGCCGCCAGATCGCTGACGTTAACCGCCAGCGCCTTATACGCCAGATCGGCAGGATCGATATCCGGCAGGAAATGTCGCCCACACACTAAGGTGTCGGTGCTGATTGCCAGCGTCTGTTTTTCGGGAATATTGAGAAGTGCGCAGTCATCGCCAATACCGGTTTCAACATCAAGACGAGAGGTTCTGACACGGTCGAAATAACGGGCAATCAGGGAGAATTCGCCGCATGCCATACGTTATGCCTCAGCAAATAAAAGAAAAAACCGGAGCCGCACTGCCGTTGGGGCAATGCAGGACTCCGGTTTGCGGATCACTTTTTGTGGGGACGGATCGCAGGTGCGGCTTTATCCAGCACGCCGTTAACAAACTTGTGGCTGTCTTCAGCGCCGAAGGTTTTCGCCAGTTCGATCGCTTCGTTGATGGCCACTTTGTACGGCACATCATCACGTTTAGACAGCTCAAACAGCGCGATACGCAACACTGCTTTTTCGACCTGGCCCAGCTCTTCGAGCAGACGGGACAGATATGGCTTCATCAGACCATCGAGATACGCGCTATTAGTCGCCACTCCCGACAGCAGTTCACGGAAGTACAGAACGTCAACGTCTTTCACGTCCTGTTCTGACAGGAACTGGTATTCAACATCAGCGATGTCGTTCTGGGACAACTGCCAGGAGTAAAGTGCCTGGACGGCACATTCACGGGCGCGGCGACGAGCAGCAGGTTTCACGGAATTCCCCTTACAAAAAAATCAGGCCTTGATGGCTTTCAATACATTGATCATTTCAAGCGCGGTCAGTGCAGCTTCTGCACCTTTGTTACCGGCTTTGGTACCAGCACGTTCGATGGCTTGTTCAATACTTTCGGTGGTCAGCACGCCGAACGCGACAGGAATTTCAGCATCCTGCGCAACGTGCGCCAGACCATTGCTTGCACCGCCCGCAACGTATTCGAAGTGCGCAGTGCCGCCACGAATAACAGTACCCAGCGCAATCACCGCGTCGTATTTACCGGTTTTCGCCAGCGCGCCCGCTGCCAGTGGCAGTTCGTAAGCACCTGGTACCCAAACGACGGTAATGTTGTCATCTTTAACCTGGCCGATACGTTTCAGGGCGTCAACCGCACCTTCCAGCAGGCTATCGTTGATGAAGTTGTTGAAACGCGCAATGGTGATGGCGACGCGAGCGTCCGGGGTAGCTACAGCAGCTTCAATAATGTTCATACTCTTCCTTTACGGGTTCATTTGGCCCCGCAGGGGGGCGGATTTTATCATAATACTTTGCGCACTGCTTCCCTATTTCAGGTGCAATTACGCTGTCGTTAAATGGAGGCAGACATCCGGTCCTACCGGACGAATCTCGCTGAATGAGAGTTGCGGCGCATCGGCCAGTTTTTCAAGGCCGGGCAGCACAAACAGGCCGCGCGCGTCATTACCTAACAGTTTAGGCGCAACGTAGACGAGAAGCTCATCCACCAGCCCCGCCTGAAGCAGTGCGCCGGCGAGCGTCGGACCGGCTTCAACCCAGATGCTGTTGACCTGCTGTTTGCCGAGCAGCATCATCAGCACCACCAGATCGAGATGCCCGTTATGTTCCGGCACCATAATGCTGCGCACGCCTTCCGGCCACTCGCGCGTATCTTCTTTGGTGCGGGCAATCCAGGTTTCCCCCGGCTGCTGCACGATGCGGTGCTCCGGCGTCACGCGGTTCTGGCTATCAACAATAATGCGCAGCGGCTGACGCAGGTTCTCCTGCGGATAGAGCGCCTGGGTATCCGCATTCAGCTCTTCCCAGCGCACGGTCATGGCCGGATCGTCAGCCAGTACCGTTTCACTGCTGGTGAGAATAGCATGGCTTTGTGCGCGCAGACGTTGCACATCGCGCCTTGCCTGCGGCGAGGTGATCCACTGGCTTTCGCCGTTCGCCATCGCCGTGCGGCCATCCAGGGACGCGCCAAGCTTAAGCTGGATAAAGGGGAAGCCGGTGCGCATGCGCTTCAGGAAGCCTTTATTCAGGGCTTCCGCATCCGGCATCATCAGTCCGTGGCTGACGTCGATACCTTCCTGTTGCAGACGATACAGCCCGCGGCCCGCCACCTGCGGGTTAGGATCCTGCATGGCGGCGACAACGCGCGAGACGCCCGCCGCAATCAGCGCTTCACAGCACGGCGGCGTGCGCCCGTGATGGCTGCATGGCTCCAGCGTCACGTAGGCCGTCGCGCCACGCGCTTTCTCTCCCGCCATGCGCAGGGCATGCACTTCAGCATGCGGCTCGCCTGCGCGGTAGTGAAAACCTTCCCCCACAATCTCGCCATCTTTAACAATGACGCACCCGACATTGGGGTTAGGGTGAGTGGTAAACCGACCGCGCTGCGCCAGCTTCATGGCTCGCGCCATGTACATCTCGTCGTGCATGGGCTTAATCCTGTAAGCGGGCGATCTCTTCGCCAAACTCTTTGATGTCTTCGAAGCTGCGGTAAACGGAGGCAAAGCGGATATAGGCGACTTTATCGAGCTTTTTCAGCTGTTCCATCACCAGATTGCCGATCATTTTGCTCGGCACTTCGCGCTCACCTAACCCCCGCAGATAAGATTTAATATGGTTTAACGCCATTTCGACGTCATCAGAGCTGACGGGCCGTTTTTCCAGCGCCTTGAGCATCCCGCTACGCAGTTTCTCTTCATTGAACGGTTCGCGCACATCGTTACTTTTTACCACGCGCGGCATTACCAGCTCTGCCACCTCGAAGGTGGTAAAACGCTCGTTGCACACCAGACACTGCCGACGACGACGCACGGAAGACCCTTCGCCTACAAGACGTGAGTCGATGACTTTGGTATCCACAGCGGAGCAAAATGGGCAATGCATACGATGTCCCTGTTATCTGGTTAACTGATTTCTATTTTACCCTGAACTGGCCCGACAACAAAGGAAGAGCTTTTTGAGACAAAGGATCTATGCCTGACGGCACTATCCTGTCTACCATTGCAGCAATCTATGATTTCAAGGAATTAAACGCAATGACAAGACGTTACCTGAAAATAGTGCTGGTGGGGAGCCTGTTCACGCTCAGCGCCTGCGCACAGCAAAGCGAAGTCCGCGAGATGAAACAAAGCGTGAATACGCTTAACGTGGCGATGGACAAACTTAACAAAGAAACCGTGAAGATCACCCAGCAGAACGCGCTGAATGCCAAATCCAGCAATGGCGTTTATTTATTGCCAGGTGCAAACACGCCCGCGCGTCTGAACAGCCAGATTGGCACCCTAAAGATGTCTCTGGTGAATGTTGCAGCGAATGCCGATGGTACTCGCGCAACATTACGCATTCAGGGTGAATCCAACGATCCGCTTCCCGCGTTCAGCGGCACCGTAGAGTGGGGCCAGATTCAGGGCACTACGGAGAGCTATCAGGAAGTGAACGTGAAGAATCAGCTCTTCACCGCCCCCGCCAGCACGCTGGCGCCGAGCGACGTGGACATCCCGGTTCAGCTGAGCGGCCTGACGCCGGAACAGTTAGGCTTTATCCGCATTCACGACATTCAACCCGCCGCGCAATAACCTCCCCTTTTGGCGGAGTGAAATGTCACTCCGCTAACATTTACATTTCGTATGGATTGGCAACATAAATTATTGCCGCTACAATCGCGCCCGTCTAAAGTACGCAAACGTGAACGCAATCGATTACGTATGTGAGAGATATGTGAAACAACACATATTTTTGTGAGCAAGGATTCCTATAATAGGCTCCGCAGAAACACGAAATATTTAGAAACGCAATTCGCGCATTTTTCACTCCCGGAAGGGAATTTCAATCAGTGGCATGATTATGAAAAAAACATTACTCGCAGCCGGTGCAGTTCTGGCACTGTCCTCCTCTTTCACTGTTAACGCAGCGGAAAACGACAAACCACAATACCTCTCCGACTGGTGGCACCAGAGCGTTAACGTGGTAGGCAGCTACCACACCCGTTTCGGACCACAGATCCGTAACGATACTTACCTCGAGTACGAAGCGTTCGCTAAAAAAGACTGGTTTGATTTCTACGGCTACGTCGATCTCCCGGTATTCTTCGGCGGTAACTCCGATGCCAAAGGTATCTGGAACAACGGCTCTCCGCTGTTCATGGAAATCGAACCACGGTTCTCCATCGACAAGCTGACCGGCACCGATCTTAGCTTCGGTCCGTTCAAAGAGTGGTATTTCGCGAACAACTACATTTATGACATGGGTCGCAACGATTCTCAGGAACAGAGCACCTGGTATATGGGTCTGGGTACTGACATCGATACCGGCCTGCCAATGAGCCTGTCTCTGAACGTGTATGCGAAATACCAGTGGCAGAACTATGGCGCATCGAATGAGAACGAGTGGGATGGCTACCGTTTCAAAGTGAAATACTTTGTGCCAATCACTCAGCTGTGGGGCGGTAACCTGAGCTATATCGGTTTCACCAACTTTGACTGGGGTTCAGATCTGGGCGACGATAACTTCTATGACAACAACGGGAAGCACGCTCGTACCAGTAACTCCATCGCGTCCAGCCACATCCTGGCGCTGAACTACGATCACTGGCACTACTCTGTTGTTGCGCGTTACTGGCACAACGGTGGTCAGTGGAACGACGACGCCAGCCTGAACTTCGGCAATGGCGACTTCAGCGTTCGCTCTACCGGTTGGGGTGGTTACCTGGTCGTGGGTTACAACTTCTAATCCAGCGTTTAGTGCCGGGTGGCGGCTACGCCTTACCCGGCCTACAAAACCCGATAACGTCGCAAATCGTAGGCCGGGTAAGCGAAGCGCCACCCGGCGCATAAGCCAGCTCCTGAGCTGGCTTTTTACTGCTTCACCTTCCGCAAAAAATCCGCCAGCGACCTGTCCGCGCTTTCGCTAAAGCGTCTTTCCGTCAGCGTAATATGCAAACACCGGTCGAGACGGAAACAGCGATAGTCATCGCGCCGTTCGCACCACGCGGCCAGCAGCCAGTGCTCTCCCCAGAAGAACAGCCCCAGCGGCTGAACCTCACGCCAGGTTAACTGCCCGGCTTCATCGCGATAGTGCAACCCCAGCACACGCAGGGCAGAAATGGCCTGGTGGATCACGTCGAAACCACTACGGGAATGTGGCTGAAGGGCAATATCCGGCGCGTAAATCCGCGTCTGTTCAGCTTTGCGGCGGCTCTCTTCCGGCAGGATCGCCAGCACTTTTTCCTGAGCAGACTCCAGCTCGCGCGACAGCGATTCCCCGCCCCAGGTTTTGAGCAGGCGAATCGCCACCATCAGCGCCTCGGACTCTTTGTTGGTCAGCATCAGCGGGGGTAAATCAAAACCCGACATCAGCCGATATCCGCTTCCCGCCTCGCCTTCCACCGGCACGCCGGAAAGCGACAGGTCGCGGATATCGCGGTACACCGTGCGCTCGGACACGCCAAGCCTTTCCGCCAGATGCGCTGCCGTTGTCAGACGCCTGCCCCGCAGGATCTGCACAATCTGGAATAATCGGTCAGCGCGTCGGGTCATCGGTGTACTCTCATACCGGTTGATGGAGGCCGACGCGATTACCTTCGCTGTCGGTAAACAGGGCTATAGTGCCGATGCCTTGCGGCAGTTCCAGCGGGCCAAACACGCACTCACCGCCCGCAGAAGCAATACGATCGAGCGTGGCCGCCAGATTGTCAGTATGCAGGTAAATAATAGCGCCCTGTGAAGAGGGTGTAACGCCGTCAAATTTCGCCAGCGCGCCGCCGGTGGCCGGATCCTCGTGCGGGAAAATCGCCAGATCAGCCACGTCCATCTTCTCGCGCCGCAGCACGACCTGCATCACCGGCTCATAAAATTTGATGGCGCGATCCATATCGGCGACCGGAATTTCAAACCAGTTAATAACACTTTTCATACGTCCTCCTGCCTGTTGTTAGGGTTCAGAAGGAGTCTACGACAGGGCTCCTGACAGCATACTGTCAGGAGTGTTTGTGAGATGCAGACAAAAAAAATCCCGGCCAGCAGGCCGGGATTTCGATACCGCATAAGACTCTTACGGCAGAATGGACGGCTGATCCGCCCCTTCTTTCTCGACTTTCTGCTGGATCAGATGCTCGCGCTTCATGCCCAGCTTCAGCGCCAGTGCGGACGCGACGTAGATAGACGAGGCCGTACCGATAGACACACCGATCAGCATGGTCAGCGAGAAGCCTTCCAGCACCGGGCCACCGAACAGGAACAGCATCAGGATCACCATCAGGGTGGTGCCGGAGGTGATCAACGTACGGTACAGCGTCTGGGTCAACGACACGTTAAAGATTTCGTACGGCGTGCCGCGACGGATCTTACGGAAGTTTTCACGAATACGGTCAGATACCACGATACTGTCGTTCAGTGAGTAACCGATAACGGACATCAGGGATGCCACAATCGTCAGGTCAATCTCAATGTGGAACAGAGACAGTATGCCCATGGTGATCACCACGTCGTGCGCCAGGGCGATAACCACGCCTGCCGCCAGTCGCCACTCAAAGCGGAAACCGACGTAAATCAGGATCGAGATCAGCGCCACCAGCAGCGCCATCGCACCGGTCTGCGCCAGGTCAGCACCAACGCTCGGGCCGACAAACTCAATACGCTTAACCGTTGCATCCTGACTGGTCGTTTCGTTAATCACCTGGACGACCTTACTGCCCAGCTCCTGGCTGCCGTTGGCATCGTGTACCGGCGGCATACGCACCATGATGTCGCGGCTGCTGCCGAAGTTCTGTAGCAGCGGCTCTTCAAAGCCCGCCTTTTGCAGAGACTCACGCATCTGGTCCATATCGACCGGTTTTTCCAGGGTAATTTCAATCACCGTACCACCGGTGAAATCCAGACCCCAGTTAAAGCCTTTCACGCCCATAATGACGATGGACAAGATCAGCAGAAAACCTGAAATGCCGAAGGCCCAGTAGTCCCAGCGCATAAAGTCCCAGACTTTACGGCCGTGGTTCAATTGTTCAACAGTATATTCCTGTGCCACAACGCACTCCTCAGATAGACAGCTTTTTGACGCGCTTGCCGCCGTACAGCAGGTTCACGATGGCACGGGTGCCGACAATAGCGGTAAACATCGACGTTGCGACACCGATACCGGTAGTAATCGCAAAGCCTTTGATCGCGCCAGTACCCACTGCATACAGGATAAGAACCTTAATCAGTGTTGTTACGTTCGCATCGAAGATGGAGCTGAACGCCCCTTTGTAGCCTTCTTCAATCGCCTGCTGTACAGAACGACCGTTGCTCAGCTCTTCTTTGATACGTTCGTTTATCAGTACGTTGGCGTCGACCGCCACCGCAAGGGTTAGAACGATACCCGCGATACCAGGCATGGTTAGCGTCGCCCCCGGCAGCAGGGACATGATACCGATGATCAGCACCAGGTTGGCAATCAGCGCGGAGGTCGCAATCAGGCCGAACTTCTTATAGAAGAAGATCATGAAGATGATGGACACCGCCAGACCGGCCAGACACGCTTCCAGACCCTGTTTGATGTTCTGCATACCCAGGGTTGGACCGATGGTACGTTCTTCAACAATCTGAATTGGCGCAATCAGCGCACCGGCACGCAGCAGCAGAGAGAGCTGACGCGCTTCGTTCGGGTTGCTGATACCGGTAATACGGAAGCTGTTACCCAGACGAGACTGGATGTTGGCGATGTTAATCACCTCTTCCTCTTTCACCAGTACGGCACGGCCATTGGCGTCTTTCTTACCGCTGTCTTTGTACTCCACGAACAGGGTCGCCATCGGTTTGCCGATGTTGTCCTTGGTGAAGTTAGACATGATGTTGCCACCTGCGCTATCCAGCGAGATGTTAACCTGCGGCTGGTTGTACTCATCCTGGCTTGAAGTGGAGTCGGTGATATGGTCACCGGTCAGGATCACGCGTTTGTACAGCACAACCGGCTGGCCTTCGCGGGTCTGTTTCACTTCGGAATCGCCCGGCACACGGCCTGAAGCCGCAGCAGCCTGGTCGACGTTGGAGTTAACCAGACGGAACTCCAGGGTCGCCGTCGCGCCCAGAATCTCTTTCGCACGGGCGGTATCCTGGATACCCGGCAGTTCGACCACGATACGGTCAGCACCCTGGCGCTGTACCAGTGGCTCAGCCACGCCCAGCTGGTTTACACGGTTACGCAGAATGTTAATGTTCTGCTGAACGGCGTACTCACGTGCTTCACTCAGACGCGCGTCGGTCATTACCGCACGCAGCTGGTTGCTGCCCTGAGAGGTGATCACCAGATCGCGGTGACGCTGAGACAGATAGGTCACAGCCTGATCGCGTGCCGCGCTGTCGCGGAACGTGATGCTCATGCCGTAGTTATCTTCTTTACGTACGGTAGTGTACGGAATGCCCTTATCGCGCAGATCGCTGCGCAGGCTGTCGATGTTCTGTTCCTGTAGCTTGCCGAGCGCGGTATCCATATCCACTTCCATCAGGAAGTGAACGCCGCCACGCAGGTCAAGACCCAGTTTCATTGGCTCTGCGTTCAGCGCAGCCAGCCAGCGTGGGGTTGCAGGAGCAAGGTTAAGCGCCACGACATATTTATCACCCAGCACGCCCATCAGCGCTTCACGTGCGCGGAGCTGCGTGTCGGTGGTGTCGAAGCGAGCAAGAATTGCGCCCTCTTCCAGTGCCACAGACTTAGCGGTAATTTTTTCTTCTTGTAACGTTTTCTGGACCTGGATCAGCGTTTGCTCACTGGCGGCGACACCGCGCGCGCCAGTGATTTGAACGGCCGGATCCTCACCATACAGGTTGGGAAGCGCGTACAGCAGGCCGACGATAATCACGACGACCAGCATGATGTACTTCCACAAAGGATAACGGTTTAACACGGCAGTTCCCTTTGGGAAAAGTTGGGATTACAGCGCCTTCATGGTGCCTTTCGGCAGAACGGCAGCTACGAAGTCACGTTTGATAACCACTTCAGTGGTGTCGTTGAGGGCGATAGCAATGTAGCCGTTTTCCGCTACTTTGGTTACGCGACCCACCAGGCCACCATTGGTCAGGACTTCATCGCCCTTCGCGATGGAGTTCATCAGGTTTTTGTGCTCTTTAGTACGCTTCTGCTGTGGACGCAGGATCATGAAGTAGAAGATCAGACCGAACACAACCAGCATCAGAATCAGAGACATCGGGCTGCCCTGCGCTGGTGCACCCGTTGCTGCTACCGCATCAGAAATAAAAAAGCTCATTCAAATTCCCTCATTATTAAAATTAATCAACGTTCAACGGTGGAACATCCCGCCCCTGACGTTGGTAGAAATCGGTCACGAAGCTCTCTAATTTACCCTCTTCGATAGCCTTACGTAAACCAGCCATTAAGCGCTGATAATAACGAAGATTATGAATGGTATTGAGACGCGCCCCCAAAATCTCGTTGCAACGATCGAGATGATGCAGATACGCGCGAGAATAATTGCGACAGGTATAGCAATCGCACTCGGAATCGAGCGGGCTGGTGTCACTTTTATGCTTCGCGTTACGGATTTTCACCACGCCATCGGTAACGAACAGATGACCGTTACGCGCGTTTCGGGTTGGCATAACGCAGTCGAACATATCAATGCCGCGACGTACGCCTTCCACCAGATCTTCTGGTTTACCCACACCCATCAGGTATCGTGGTTTATCCGCCGGGATTTGCGGGCAGACATGCTCCAGAATACGGTGCATGTCTTCCTTCGGCTCACCCACAGCCAAACCGCCGACAGCGTAGCCATCAAAGCCTATCTCTACCAGACCTTTAACCGAGATATCGCGTAAATCTTCGTAAACGCTGCCCTGGATAATGCCGAACAGCGCATTTTTGTTTTGCAGGGAGTCAAAACGGTCGCGGCTACGCTTCGCCCAACGCAGGGACATCTCCATGGAGCGTTTGGCGTAGTCCCAGTCCGCCGGGTATGGCGTACATTCATCGAAGATCATCACGATATCGGAGCCGAGATCGTACTGAATCTCCATGGATTTTTCCGGATCGAGGAAGATTGGATCGCCGTTGATCGGGTTACGGAAGTGTACGCCCTGCTCGGTGATCTTACGGATATCGCCCAGGCTGAAGACCTGGAAACCGCCGGAGTCGGTGAGGATCGGGCCTTTCCACTGCATGAAATCGTGCAGGTCGCCGTGGAGCTTCATGATCTCCTGGCCCGGACGCAGCCACAGGTGGAAGGTGTTGCCGAGGATAATCTGTGCGCCAGTGGCTTCAACTTCTTCCGGCGTCATTCCTTTTACGGTGCCGTACGTGCCCACAGGCATAAACGCGGGGGTTTCTACCACGCCGCGATCAAACACCAGGCGACCGCGACGCGCGCGGCCATCGGTGGTATCGAGTTCAAATTTCATTTTTTCTCCGACGTCAGAAAAACAGTCCAACGTTGTAACACGGTGCCGCGGACTTATTCCCCGACACGCTCATTCAAAGCCTGCGGATTGTACGTGATAAACATCGCGTCACCGTAGCTAAAAAAGCGATATTTTTGTTCTACCGCAGACTTGTAGGCGTTCATCGTATGCTGATACCCCGCAAACGCGGAAACCAGCATAATCAGCGTCGATTCAGGCAGATGGAAGTTGGTCACCAGCGCATCAATGACTTTGTACTGATAACCCGGGTAGATAAAGATCTGCGTATCGCCAAAGAACGGCTCAATCAGCTCGCTTTTCGCGGCCTGCGCAGCGCTCTCAAGGGAACGTACCGACGTTGTACCGACGGCCACGACGCGGCTACCGCGCGCTTTCGCCGCCAGCACCGCATCCACCACCTCCTGCGGCACTTCGGCATACTCAGAGTGCATGATGTGGTCTTCGATGCTGTCCACGCGCACCGGCTGGAAGGTCCCCGCGCCGACGTGCAGCGTCACGAACGCCATCTCAATGCCCTTGGCGCGCAGCTTTTCCAGCAGCGGTTCATCAAAGTGCAGGCCCGCCGTTGGCGCCGCCACCGCGCCAGGCTTCTGGCTGTACACGGTCTGGTACAGCTCGCGGTCGGCCTCTTCGTCCGGGCGCTCAATATACGGCGGCAGCGGCATGTGGCCGATGGCGTTCAGGATATCAAGCACCGTGCGCTCGTCGTTGAATTCCACCTCGAACAGCGCGTCGTGGCGCGCGGTCATGGTCGCTTTGATGCTCTCGTCATCCCCCAGCAGCAGCTCAGCGCCCGGCTTCGGCGCTTTGGAGGCGCGAATATGTGCCAGAATACGTTTATCATCGAGCATACGTTCGACCAGCACCTCGATCTTGCCGCCGCTGGCCTTACGGCCAAACAGACGCGCCGGGATCACGCGGGTATTGTTAAAGACCAGCAGATCGCCAGGGTTGAGCTTGTCGAGCAGATCGGTGAAAGTACCGTGCGTCAGCGCGCCCGTTGGCCCGTCCAGTGACAGCAAGCGACAGCTGCTACGCTCAGGCATGGGGTAGTGAGCAATCAGGGATTCAGGTAGTTCAAAGGAGAAATCGGCGACGCGCATGACGTATACTCGTGACTTAAAAACAGGCGGCATAGTCTAGTGCTCACACCCTTTTGCTGCAACAACTAGCCGCCACCGGACAACGAAAACGCATGAATTTTCTCGCTCACCTGCATCTCGCTCATCTCGCGGACAGCTCCCTCTCCGGCAATTTGCTGGCCGATTTCGTGCGCGGCAACCCCGCGGAAGCGTACTCCCCGGAGGTTGTCGACGGGATTTTTATGCACCGTCGCATCGACGTGCTGACCGATAACCTGCCAGAGGTCACGGAAGCCAAAGCGTGGTTTCGCCCTGAAACGCGCCGCGTTGCGCCGATCACGCTCGACGTCATGTGGGATCATTTCCTGTCGCGCCACTGGTCCCGGCTGTCGCCTGATATGTCGCTGCCTGAGTTTGTGCGCTACGCCCATGCGCAGGTGTCGATCATTTTGCCGGACTCCCCGCCGCGCTTTGTGAATCTGAATAACTATCTCTGGTCTGAACGCTGGCTGGAGCGATACCGCGAGATGGATTTCATTCAGAACGTCCTGAACGGTATGGCGAGCCGTCGACCGCGTCTGGACGCGCTGCGCGACTCATGGCATGACCTGGATGAACATTATGATGCGCTGGAAACCCGCTTCTGGCAGTTCTACCCGCGTATGATGACGCAGGCGAAAAATAAAGAACTGTGAAGTCGGTTCGATTGATAGGTAAAAGCTGGTGGAACGATTGTTACCACCTCTTTGTCTTATTCCCGTACTGCCTCTATACTGGCCCGCGTTGCGTTCCAAATAACCTTAGTATCTACAGGAGAATCATATGGTTCTGGTAACTCGTCCGGCTCCGGATTTTACAGCTGCCGCCGTTCTGGGCAATGGTGAAATCGTTGAAAACTTCAACTTCAAACAGCACACCAACGGTAAAGCGACCGTTCTGTTCTTCTGGCCAATGGACTTCACTTTCGTTTGCCCGTCTGAGCTGATCGCGTTCGACAAACGTTACGAAGAATTCCAGAAGCGTGGCGTGGAAGTGGTTGGCGTCTCCTTCGACTCTGAATTTGTACACAACGCATGGCGTAACACCCCTGTCGAAAACGGCGGCATCGGTGCGGTGAAATACGCGATGGTTGCGGACATCAAACGCGAAATCCAGCAGGCTTACGGTATCGAACATCCGGACGCTGGCGTTGCACTGCGTGGTTCTTTCCTGATCGACGCAAACGGCATCGTTCGTCACCAGGTTGTCAACGATCTGCCGCTGGGTCGTAACATCGACGAAATGCTGCGCATGGTTGACGCGCTCCAGTTCCACGAAGAGCACGGTGAAGTGTGCCCGGCTCAGTGGGAAAAAGGTAAAGAAGGTATGGCGGCTTCCCCAGACGGCGTAGCTAAATACCTGTCCGAGAACGTATCCAGCCTGTAATCGGCACGGTTTACGAAAAAACCCGCGAATACGCGGGTTTTTTTATGGCTTATGCTGCGCCGTCTTTTTTTACCTCGCGCCAGATGCGCCATGCCATACCCGCAAGCACCATCACCCCCGCAATCAGTACGCCCCAGACCATCAGCGTTTTCATTCTGCTTTCCTGATCAGCCGCAGACGTCGCGGTTAAACGCGCCTCGCCACCCAGCGGGACAGGTTCCAGCGTATCCGCCACCGGCAGGGCTGCCAGATCGTAGGTTTTACGCAGTTCGGTCGGGATCAGCATATCCGTCTCCACGCTCGCCGGTTTCGCAGCCCCGTTCCCCCACGCGAGCAGGTACGGCCCCTTCCCCTGCGCGTTGAACACCAGATCGTAGCGCACGCGTTGCCCGGTTACGCCAGGCAGGTTCTCAGGCAGTCGCGCATTGAGGGTCTTAATTTTCACCGCCTCGACCAGCCCGCCCGGGAGCGGAACAGGTTCAGAAGTTTTGCCGCCGAGCTGGTAGATCACCTCTTTTTTCAGCGTATGCCACCGATCCTTATCCGCCTCCCGCCAGGCTATTTCTGCCGGGAGAACGCCGTCGCCATTCAGCATAAAGCCGATCGCACTCAGAGGCTGCGGATGTTTCCAGCGCCACACGGCTTCGCTTTCGGATAACCGCTCCCCCTCTCCCGCCAGGCTAATGTGCTCAGATTCCGGCTGCGCAGGCGCGTTAATCGCGTTGACGCCGGTTAACGTCAGGGCAGAACGCCCCGTGTTCAGCACCAGCAGCAGATAGCGATTCGCCTCAGGCGATAACACCAGATCGGTATCGATGCGGTCGAGCTTCAGGCGATCCTGTCCACTCATTACGTCCAGCAGGGGCATCTCTTCACGCAGGGTATACCAGTTTTTCAGATCCTCGCTGTAATAGACCGATGCCGTCCCCTGCCACGAACCCTGCGGCGTGTCCCAGAAAAGCTGGAGCTGAGAAAGCGGAATCTCCGACGCGTTTTCCGGCAGGGTCAGCAGATAGTGCTGTCCGGCAGCCGCCGCGTGTTGCCCTTCCAGCACAATTTCCACGCCGTTTCTGGCCCGTAGCATAATTTTATCACCGCTGCCCTCTTCCCCGCCCGGCGAGGCGTTAAGCGCAAAGAGGCGCAGCGCCGTGGTGGTCGGTGCCGGCTGCGGACGCGTCGTGGTAACCAGGCTGAACGGTACCGGCTCGCCCGACTGATTAAACACGCGCACGTCGCGCAGATCGGGCGATGTGCTCTGCTGATAAACCGCCAGCGGCAGCATGACCCGATACCACGGCGAAGAGGCAGAGGTATCAAGGGACAGGCCATAGGCATAATCCCGCGGGGATTCCGCTGGCGCGCCCTCGCTGAATGACGGACCGGCCACAGCCAGCAGTGCCGCACAAACAACCGCGTTCATCCATTTCATTTTTCTTCTCCTGCTTTAGGCGGTAGCGGCGAGAAATAGCCCACAATCAGGACCAGGATCGCCACGCCAATAAACGCGACGGCGCGCGCCAGGCCGCCACCGCCCGCGCTGTCCACCAGCATCAGTTTGAGCATCACCACCCCCAGCAGCGCCGCACCGCCAAGCCACTGCTGACGGGAGGCCTGACGGGTGGCGCGGATCATGACCACCAGCGCGCAGAACATCCAGAACAGGGCAAAGGTGGTCTGGATAAGCCGCGAATGCCACAACGACTCCCAATTCCAGGCCACCTCGCCGTACCACGCCAGCGCGCGCAGCAGTGCGCCGTTAAGCCACCAGAAGCCAAGCGCCATCAGCGCAACGGCGGGCCACGGGCGGGACTGCGCAAGCGATGCCGGATAGTAGCGATCCACTTCCCGATAAAACACCACCAGCCCCAGCAGCGCGAACGCCGCCCCTTCCTCAAGCGGGTTCACCAGCGGCAGCCAGGTCTGTCGATAGACCACACCGTCCTGCAAATTAGTCACGACCAGCAATACTACCAGCGCCACAACCACAGGGATCGCGGCAAGGCAGGCGTAGAGCGCAGGCCATACCCGGAACGGCCACCCGCGACGCCGTACGGCCGCGGAGAGCGCCATAATCACCCCACCGCCGACAGCCATCGCAATGCCGCTTCCCCAGGCCGCCATGCCCCACGGCAGGGAGCGGGCAAACCAGTAAAGCTCGGCGGCTATAGCGAGTAAAATCATCCACACCAGCGACAGATGCAGCCCCATTGAGATGCGCGGCAGACGTTTATCTTCGTCGCGCCGCAGCAGCATCAGGGCGGCAGGCAGCGCAATAGCCCAGGCCAGATTTGCCCAGCCGGCCGCCAGGATTTGCTGTTGCCAGATCTGATACAGCACCATCAGCAGCATCACCGGCCACAGCAGCCATTTGCTGGCATCCAGCTCCCGCCACGCCAGACGAGCGGCAGCCTGCCGCCATCCCCAGGCCGACGCCGCCGTCAGCGCCATTACGCCTGCCAGAACCGATAACTCCTGCTTCAGGAACAGCTGCGATGCGCCCAGCAGCGCCACTAACCAGAACAGCAGCCCACCGGCCAGCAGTGCCCAACTGCCCGGCCGCGCGATTTTCTGCCACAGCCAGGCCGCAGCCAGCCAGCAAAGACTGAGCACTGCGAAAATAAGCAGCAGGCTCAGCGAGGTAACGCCGTCCATCTGCGCCCATATCGCGCTGCCGAGCGCCAGCACCAGCAGCGCCGTCCCGCTATAGCTCATGCGCCGCTGCTGCTGTTGCACGCCCAGCCAGAGAATACCCAGCCCTTCCAGCGCCCAGGCCATCGCCGTCCAGCGCGCTGAAAGCGCCAGCGGTATGGCAAGCGTGGCAAACCCGCCGCCGATCGCCAGCGCCGCCATAACCAGTGGCCGCCCGACAGACGGATAGCGTCGCAGTGCGAGAAACGCCAGTGAGAGATAAAACGCACCATAGCCCAGCGCGCTGAGCGCCGGGCCGTACGTCCAGTGAGACGTCATGCCGTACTGCATCCCAAAACCAATCAGCGGCGGTGCAAACAGCAGTACGCCGTCAATAATCTGTTTGCCTTTTTCCTGCGCCCGCAGCGACAGCGCCACGCTGAACACGCCAAAAATAAGCGTATTGGCAATCAGGAACAGCTGACAGATAACATAGTCTTCAGGCTGGTAGTCGCTCAGCCCCCATACCCCGCCAACGCCAAACGTGAAGAGCAGCCCGAGCAGGTTGAGCTCGCGCCAGTGTTGCCAGATGCTGATGACGAGAATGCCGATGGATAACAGGAGATAGAAGGAGAACAGCGCCACAAAGCTACCGCCCCCGGTAGACAGGAGCAGCGGCGCAAGATATCCGCCGAGGCTCGCCAGCATGGCAAGGCTTAGCGCCTTTTGCAGCACGGCCAGCCCGACGCTCGCCGCGCAAATCACCACCAGCAGCGCAAACGCCAGCGTCATCGGTAGCATTTGCCACAGCCGGAATGCGCCAAAGACGGTCAGATAAAGCACGCCGGTCGCACCGCCCTGGAGGATCAGCGCGTAGATCCGCTGCCTGTGCCGCAGCCGCCATCCCACGGCCAGCAGAACCATGGCAAACAGCGCCGTGGCGGCAAGACGCAGCTCAAGCGGAAACAGTGAATGTTCAACGGTATAGCGCAGCAGGAAAGAGAGGCCGAGGAAGAGCAGTACAATCCCCAGTTTTGCCAGCGGATTGCCCTGCATAAACCAGCGCGTCAGCGAGGACAGGATGCCGCCAAAGGCGGAAGGCCGTTTTGCCGCCGGTACAGGCGCAGGTTCCGCTTCAGTGACGGACGGTTCGGGACGCCAGGGATCGACAGGTGCGGTAACGGCTTCTGGCACCGGCGCTGGCGTCTCCACCGGCGCGGCGGTCTGCACCGGCTCCGGCGCTTTCTCAGCGACACCGCGCTGCTCAAGCGCCTCAATGCGCTGGCGAAGCCGGGCGATCTCCTGCCGCGCCGCCGTGCTTCGGTTAAAGCCTATCACCGCGAGCACGGGTGCCACGACCAGCGCAAAAACCAGGAACAAACAGCCAAGGATGTAAAGCTCGTCCATGTTTCCACCTTCACCGTAAACGATCCGCTAAGATTGACACAAATCGTTGCATTTGCGCCATCTTAAAAGGTGAAAACCATTCTGCCTGCGCTTAGCTGCCGAACCAGACCGCAGCGGAGATCGCCGGCAGCGTGAGCACGCTCTCCTGGAACGTCGCTTTACCCTCTTTGCTCTTCCACGTTTTACCGGCCAGCAGTGGTGAATCTTCCAGCACCACTTCACACGCCTCGCCCCGGTTGATCGCCACCAGCACGCGCTGCTGGTTATAGACGCGGACAAACACCACTACGTTATCGTGGGCGTACATCACCTGACAGCCCCCGTAGCGCAGGGCCTGACTCTGCCTGCGCAGCGTCGCCATACGCTGGTACAGGCTGAACAGATCCTGATCCTGTTTTTCACTCTCCCACGGGAAGGTTTTACGGCAGAACGGATCGTTATTCCCCTCCAGCCCCACTTCATCGCCATAGTAGATGCAGGGTACGCCCGGCCAGGTAAAGAGCCAGGTCACCGCCAGCGGCAGACGCGCCACATCTTTACCCAGCAATGATTTAAAGCGCGCGGTATCATGGCTGTCGAGCTGGTTAAACATCCGCAGCTGCTGCTGATGCGACAGGCCAGCGCGATAGTTTTCCATCCACGCCATGCAGGTTTCGGCGTCGATATGCTGCGGATCGTAAGAGATATCGGTGTTAGCGAGGAAACCCCACAGCGGGAAGGTGAAGCCGCGATAGTTCATCGCCGCGTCTTCTGCATCAGCCTGCAACCACTGCCGCGCGTCGCCAAAGTGCTCCCCGAAGACGAATGCTTCCGAGCGGGCCGCTTTTGCCGACCGGGTAATGGCGGCGACATGCTGAAGGTTATTCCGCGCCCCGCCTGCTTCACCCAGCATATGCACCACGTCCAGTCGCCAGCCGTCCATGTTCCACGGCGCTTTCAGCCAGTGGCGCACGATGCTGTCGTCGCCGCCGTAAATCTCGTTCACCAGAGAGGGCGACTGGAAATCCAGCTTCGGCAGGCTCGGGTAGCCCAGCCAGTCCAGCGCGCGCCCCTCCTCGTTAAAGCTGTACCAGTCGCGCTGCGGCGAATCCGGGTTATGACACGCCCCGCCCATCGACTGATTATGACGGTCAAACCACGCGTGAGAATCACCGCTGTGATTGAACACGCCATCAAGGATCAGGCGCATACCTTCTTTTTGCGTGTTGTGCCGCAGCCGCAGCAGCGCCTCGTCACCGCCAAACTGCTCGTCAACGTGGCGGTAGTCCTGCGTATCGTATTTGTGCACGCTTGGCGCTTTAAACACCGGGTTCAGGTACAGCGCCGTCACGCCGAGCGTTTTCAGGTACGGCAGTTTTTCGCTGATACCGTCGAGATCGCCGCCGTAAAAGGTCGATCCCCCCGCCTGGGCGGTCAGCGGCTCGTCCCATTTTTTCAGAATGATGTCGTGACCGACCGCATGATGGTAATAAACCTTATCCTGATCGGCGGTGCGCTTTTCGCTGCGCGCAAAGCGGTCCGGGAAAATCTGGTAAAAGACCTGATCGTTAACCCACTGCGGGCCGTTATCCGGGTGATCCACGGCAAACTGCTCCAGCCGGGCCGGAGGAAAACGGCTGAAGCCCTGCGGGGTAAACCACAGCTGCCGGTTGTTCCACAGCAGCTTGAAGCCGTAGCGGCGACGCGGCTGCCCGCTGCGCAAATCGATATTTGCCCGCCACGCCGTGACGCCCGGCTGCGGCTGGCTGCGCACTTTGTGCATTTTCAGCGACGTTTCTTCGTTATCCACTTCGGCGCGCAGGGTCACACGTTCAGGCTGATTGTCCCCTGCCAGCCAGAGCGTAATCACAAGGTTGTCTTTGTTTTGCTTAACAAATGGGGCAACCGGAAGGTGCCAGGCGTTTAACATCACGAATCCCCTTTGATGAAATTGACGTCACCTTGCCACAGGGTGATTAAAGATAGCTCATCGTGTTCGGGATTATTGGGGGAGGAGAACGGAGGAGGAGATTTTTTCCAGGGCAAAAGGGAGTGTAGGCCGGGTAAGCGCAGCGCCACCCGGCATTTTTACCTTACTGTGCTTCCGCCAGCTGACGATCGCGGCGACATTTAAACATCCAGCCCACCAGCAGCAGGACGATCCACGCGAAGCCCACGTACAGGGAGATTCGGGTACCCGGGTGATAACCAATCAGGCCAATGATGAAGACCAGGAAGATGAGGCCGACAATGGTCGTTGGCACGCCGCCCGGCACTTTAAACTTCAGCGCTTTGGCCTCTTCCGGCGACAGACGGCGGCGGAACGCAATCTGCGACAGCAGGATCATGATCCACACCCATACGGTGGCGAAGGTCGCCAGCGACGCAATCACCAGGAAGACGTTCTCCGGCATGATGTAGTTCAGGTAGACCGAGAACAGCAGCGCCACGGTCATGACCAGCACCGTTACCCACGGGGTGCCGCGACGCGACGTTTTGGCAAACACCTTCGGCGCACTGCCCTGCTCCGCCATGCCATGCAGCATACGACCCACGCCGAACACGTCACTGTTGATGGCCGACAGCGAGGCGGTCAGTACCACAAAGTTGAGAATGCTGGCGGCAAACGCAATGCCCATATGCTGGAAAGTCAGGACAAACGGGCTGCCGTTGGTACCCACCTGGTTCCACGGGTAGATGGACATAATCACAAACAGCGTGCCCACGTAGAACACCAGGATACGCATCGGCACCGAGTTGATGGCGCGCGGAATGGACTTCTCCGGATCTTTCGCTTCCCCGGCGGTGATGCCGATAATCTCAATACCGCCGTAGGCGAACATGACCATCTGGAGCGACATGACCATCCCGAGCCAGCCGTTGCTGAAGAAGCCGCCGTTGCTCCACAGGTTATGGATGCCGGTTGGCTGCCCACCGTTGCCGATACCCCAGATGATGATGCCGAAACCGGCGAGGATCATGATAATAATGGTCGCGACCTTGAAGAAGGAGAACCAGAACTCCAGCTCGCCAAACACCTTCACGCTCATCAGGTTGACGGCGCAGATGATCAGCACCACGCTCAGTACCCAGATCCAGTGCGGCACGGCGGGGAACCAGACCCCCATATAGATGCCAAACGCCGTCACATCGGCAATGGCGACAATCAGGATTTCAAAGCAGTAGGTCCAGCCGGTGATAAACCCGGCCAGCGGGCCTAAGTTTTCTTGTGCGTAGCGGGAGAAGGAACTGGCAGAGGGGTTGTGAACCGACATCTCCCCCAGCGCACGCATGATGATATAGGCCGCCACGCCGCCGATGATGTAGGCCAGCAGAACGCTTGGACCGGCCATTTTGATGGCATCTGCCGAGCCATAAAAAAGACCGGTGCCGATAGCCGAGCCCAGCGCCATAAAGCGGATGTGGCGGGTGCTCAATCCACGTTTAAGTTTGTTAGTGCTTTCCATTAAAATCTTGCCATTCAACACGAAAAAAACAAAAAACCACGGGGCCTTAAGCCCCGTGGTTAAACAATTTGTTGCCGTTGATTAATGGGCGTTGGATGTCACCTGACGCCCTGCCGCACGGTCCCAGATAATCGCCAGAACCAGCGCTACAACGGAAGGCATCAGCCAGGCCAGGCCCTGCTCGGACAGCGGCAGACGCTGTGTCCAGGCTGGCAGGATTTCTGCAAATGCTGATGCTTTGATCCCGTCTAGGATACCAAAAATCAGGCTGATAAACATGGCCGGCGCAATAATTCGCGTCGAGTTATGCCACCACGGGCGGGTGAAGCTCAGCACCACCAGCACGATACATGGCGGATAGATCGCCGTCAGCACCGGAATTGACACCTGAATCAGGTGGCTCAGACCGAGGTTTGACACCGCCATGGAGAAGATGCCGAGGATAAACACCAGCGTACGGTAAGAGAGCGGCAGATACTGGGCGAAGAACTCCGCGCAGGCGCAGGTCAGACCCACCGCCGTCACCAGACAAGCCAGGAAAATCAGCGCCGCCAGCAGCATGCTGCCTGCACCACCAAAGGTATGCTGCACGTAAGCATGCAGGATCGCCGCGCCGTTTGCGCTCTGATCGACCAGCGTTGCGCTATCTGAACCCAGACGGAACAGCGCCAGATACAGCAGCGTCAGGCCGACACCGGCCATCAGGCCAGCCCAGATGGTGTAGCGAGTCAGCAGGCGCGCTTCGGTCACCCCGCGGGAACGCGCGGCGTTAACGATAACGATACCAAACACCATCGCACCCAGCGTATCCATTGTCAGATAGCCGTTCACGAAACCGTTTGAGAACGCCGCGTTCTGATAAGCGTTCATCGCGGAGCTGATGGGCCCCGCAGGCCAGACGATGGCCGCAACCGCCAGCACGATCAGCGCCACAATTTTCAGCGGAGCCAGGAAGTTACCCACGGTATCCAGCAGTTTGCCGGGATAGAGAGAAACCAGAATCACGATGGCGAAGTAAATGAGGCTGTAAATAAACAGCGGCATCGCGCCGTCACCGGTCAGCGGGGCGATACCCACTTCAAAGGAGACGGTCGCCGTACGCGGGGTCGCGAACAGCGGGCCAACGGCCAGATAGCAGACGGTTGCCAGCAGAACGCCAGCCACTTTGCCAATCGGGGTGCTGAGGCTGTCCACACCGCCACCGACTTTCGCCAGCGCGATAACGGTCAGTACCGGCAGGCCCACGGCAGTAAGCAGGAAGCCAAACGCAGCCGTCCAGACGTGTTCACCCGCCTGTAAGCCAACCATTGGAGGAAAAATGATGTTACCTGCGCCAACGAACAGCGCAAATGTCATAAAGCCCAGCGCGATAATGTCACGCGATTTCAAGTGATGGGTCATAAAACCTTACTGCCTGTGGATGTGGTGTTGAATACGTTGAGATTTTCGCCATCCCTCACGGGACGATACAGCGGAAAATTTGCTCAATTTCAGCGGGATATGCTCCCGTCCTGGCGTGGCGAAGAAGAGTTTTTCGATTTACCACGCAAATACAGTCGGTCTGACAGTATATGGGGGGCAATTTAAACGCTTATAACGTTTAAAGGCAAGAAGGGATCGTAAAACCAGAACAATATGCCAGCATGAAAATTCAGACCAAAATAATATGCCATGTATAAGAAAAACTCATGGCTAATCATGCGAACAAAAAAGCACCAGCCGTATAATATTCATCCGCGTTTCGCTTGACTGCAAAGCAAACGGGCCAGCAATCGCTGGCCCGTGGAAAGGTAGCCTGACACATCTGCCGTCAGGCGCTTTTTTTGGCAATTAATCGTTCCGGAATCACGAAGCTAAAGCGCGTGCCCTTACCCAGGGTGCTTTCGATATTGAGCCGGCTTTCGTGGTGGCTGACGGCATGCTTCACAATTGCCAGTCCCAGTCCGCTCCCGCCGGTCTGCCGCGAGCGCGCCTTATCCACCCGGTAGAATCGTTCGGTGAGACGCGGGAGGTGCTCGGGCCCAATCCCCGGCCCGTTGTCCTCGACGCTAAACTCAGCGCCCGCCGGGGTATGCTGCCAGCACACCGCGATATGCGTCCCTTTCGGGGTATGATTCACGGCGTTATAGACCAGGTTTGAGATAGCGCTTCGCAGCTCATCTTCACTGCCGAGCACTTTCAGCGTGTTATCAACGTCAAAACTCAGGGTGTGCTGATTATGACTCAGCGTTTGGGCTTCGCGCTCCACCACCCGCAACATCATCGGCACATCAATGATGTCGTTTAGCGCCAGCGACGGGGCAGCCTCAATCTTTGAAAGCGTCAGCAGCTGTTTGACCAGCCCTTCCATGCGGAACGTCTGCTCCCGCATGGTATGCAGTGCTTTCTCACGCGGCGCCCCCTCAAGCGTTTGCTCCTGCATCATCTCCAGGTAGCCCTGAAGCACCGTCAACGGCGTACGCAGCTCGTGGCTGACGTTGGCAAAGAAGTTACGTCTCGCGCCCTCAAGCTGGTGCATCTGGGTAACGTCCCGCGCCACCATCAGCCACTGCCGATCGCTGTAGGGCATCACGCGGATTTCCAGATGGCGACCGTTATTGAGCTTCAGATTGTGCGGGCGCGAAAAATCCCGCTTTTTCAGATACAGCGTGAACTCGGGATAACGCAGAAGGTTCAGGATGTTCTGACCATTATCATCCGGCCAGCGCAGGCCCAGCAGCTGTTGCGCGAGGCCATTACACCAGAAGATTGTCCCTTCTTCTGTCGTCAGGATCACCGCGTCCGGCAGCGACTCCGCACCGCTACGAAAGCGTTTGATCAGGCTTCCCAGCTCACGACGGCGCTTTTTGTTACGCATCTGCATCTGGTGCAGGCCGTAGAGTAGCGGTTCCCAGCTCCCGCTTCCCGGCGGGGGGGTCATACTTCTGTCGACCCACAGCCACCAGGAGAGACGCAGTAAATTCCAGAAATGCCAGACGAGCAATCCCGTCACGGCCACCAGTAAAAACCACGGCAGATAGCCAAAGATAGCCCCCAGAATGAGGGCAGGAATACAGCATAAGATCAGTTCAAAGACGAGCCTTTTCCATGACAGACGTTCCAGCACGCGTCACACTCCTGTCATTGTTCAGAAACGGGTCGAGAAGCGATAACCCGTGCCGCGGACCGTCTGTACCATGCGATCGTGGCCGCTCAGTTCCAGTGCTTTACGCAGGCGGCGAATATGGACGTCAACCGTTCGGTCTTCGACATAGACGTTAGTTCCCCAGACGTTATTCAGCAACTGTTCGCGGCTGTAAACGCGCTCCGGGTGGGTCATAAAGAAGTGCAGGAGCTTAAATTCGGTCGGTCCCATATCGAGGGGATTTTCACCGGTCATGACCCGGTGTGAGGTAGGATCCAGGCTCAGCCCCTGCATCTCAATCACCTCTTCCACCGCCATCGGTGAAATACGGCGCATCACGGCTTTAATACGCGCCACCAGCTCTTTCGGGGAGAACGGTTTAGTGATGTAATCGTCCGCGCCGGTTTCCAGACCGCGCACGCGATCCTCTTCCTCGCCGCGCGCCGTCAGCATTACCACCGGGATATCGCGGGTCATCGCCTCGCGTTTGATATGCTTGATAAACTGCAATCCGGAACCGCCAGGCAGCATCCAGTCCAGCAGGATCAGATCGGGCCAGGGTTCATTCAGCTGGTTCACCGCGCTGTCATAATCTTCCGCTTCAACCGGCTGGAAGCCATTTTGTTCAAGCACGAAGCACACCATTTCACGGATCGGAGCTTCATCTTCTACGACCAGAATACGTCTCGCCATACTTTGCCCTGTCTTATCGTATTTAAGTTACAAGTCTGTAATGCGGCGTCATTATGCGTCAGATTTATGACAGATTTATGAAAAACATTACCACTATAAATGGCAAACTGTTGTTTTATTACAGCGGTTATTTTCCCTTCACCGAACGTTTATAATCCTGCTTTCTTATTATGGCCACGGATCTTTTATGCGCATACTTCACACCTCAGACTGGCACCTGGGTCAAAATTTTTACAGCAAAAGCCGCGCCGCGGAACATGAAGCGTTCCTGAACTGGCTGCTGGAGACGGCTCAGGCTCACGAGGTGGACGCGATTATTGTGGCGGGCGACATTTTTGATACCGGATCGCCGCCGAGCTATGCGCGTGAGCTGTACAACCGTTTTGTGGTCAACCTCCAGCAAACCGGTTGTCACCTGGTGATTGTCGCCGGAAACCATGACTCGGTGGCGACGCTGAATGAATCCCGCGATATTCTGGCGTTCCTCAATACCACCGTGGTGGCCAGCGCCGGACACGCGCCGCAGATCCTGAAAAAACGCGACGGCACGCCGGGCGCGGTGCTGTGCCCAATCCCGTTTTTACGCCCGCGCGATATCGTACAAAGCCAGGCTGGTCTGTCCGGCAGCGAAAAACAGCAGCATCTGTTGCAGGCCATCACCCGCTATTATCACCAGCAGCATACGGAAGCCTGCGCCCTGCGCGGCGATCAAGCCATTCCGATCATTGCCACCGGACACCTCACCACCGTCGGAGCCAGTAAGAGTGATGCGGTGCGCGAGATCTATATCGGTACGCTGGACGCGTTTCCGGCGCAAAACTTCCCCCCCGCCGACTACATTGCCCTCGGGCATATTCACCGGGCGCAGATCATCGGCGGCTGCGAGCATATCCGCTACTGCGGCTCGCCCATTTCGCTCAGTTTTGACGAAACGGGCAAAGCCAAATCCGTGCATCTGGTGAGCTTCACCGGGGGCAAACTCAGCGCCGTTGAGACGCTTGAGGTGCCAGTCACCCAGCCGCTGGCGGTGCTGAAAGGCGATCTGGCCGCCATTACCGCTCAGCTTGAGCAGTGGCGCGGCGCAGCGCTTATTCCCCCCGTCTGGCTCGATATCGAAATCGCCACCGACGAGTACCTGTACGATATGCAGCGTAAAATTCAGACGCTGACGGAAGACCTTCCCGTGGAAGTGCTGCTGGTACGCCGCAGCCGCGAGCAGCGCGAGAAAATTCTGCTCAACGCCCAGCGTGAAACGCTTAGCGAACTTCGGGTTGAAGAGGTGTTCGCGCGGCGGCTTGCGCATGAAGAGGTGGACGAGGCCAGACGCACCAGGCTTAACGAGCTGTTTGCCCAGACCCTGCATTCCCTCCATGACGAGGACGAAAACGCATGAAAATTCTGAGCCTGCGTCTGAAAAATCTGAATTCGCTGAAGGGTGAGTGGAAAATTGATTTCACCGCGGAGCCGTTCGCCAGCAACGGACTGTTTGCCATCACCGGCGCAACCGGCGCGGGTAAAACCACGCTGCTGGATGCCATCTGCCTGGCGCTGTACCACGAAACGCCGCGTCTTAATAAGGTCTCTCAGGCACAAAACGACCTGATGACGCGCGATACCGCCGAATGCCTGGCGGAAGTGGAATTTGAGGTCAAAGGCGTTGCTTATCGCGCTTTCTGGAGCCAGAACCGCGCCCGCAACCAGCCGGACGGGAACTTACAGGCACCGCGCGTAGAGCTGGCCCGCTGCGAAGACGGCAAAATTCTGGCCGACAAAGTCACGGATAAGCTGGAACAAACCGCCACACTCACCGGGCTGGACTATGGTCGCTTTACCCGCTCGATGCTGCTCTCTCAGGGGCAGTTTGCCGCCTTCCTGAATGCTAAACCGAGCGATCGCGCAGAGCTGCTGGAGGAACTGACCGGCACGGAAATTTACGGCCAGATTTCCGCCATGGTTTTTGAAAAACACAAAGCGGCACGTAACGCGCTGGAGGTGTGCGAAGCGCAGGCCGCAGGGGTTGTGCTGCTGAGCGAGGAACAGCAGCAACACTTGCAGCAAAGTTTGCAGGCACTTACTGACGAAGAAAAAGTCCTGCTGGCACAGCAGCAAAGCCAACAGAAAGATTTTCAGTGGCTTACGCGTAACGACGAACTGATACGTGAGCAGCAGCGTGCAGCCGCTTCGCAGCAGCAGGCGCAACAGGCTCTGACGGACGCCGCGCCCCAACTGGCGAAACTCCAGCTGGCGCAGCCCGCCGCCCAGCTACGTCCGCTATGGGAGTATCAGCAGGAGCAGACCACCCGCCTGGCGCAGACAACAGAGCGAATTGTTGAAGTAAATACTCGCTTACTCGACAGAGCGGCGCAGCGCTCGCGTATTCGCAACGGTGCGCTGCGCAACCGTGAACAGTTGCAGGCAGAGCATACGGTACTGACGCAGTGGCTGACCGAACACGATCGTTTCCGTCAGTGGGGGCAGGAAATTGCCGGCTGGCGGGCGCATTTTACGCAGCTGAATCGCGATAAAAATCAGCTTGTTGCCCAGTCAGCGCGCATTGCTGAGCTTCGTCAGAAGCTGGCTGAGATGCCTGAAAGTACGTTGACGCTGACGGCTGAGGATCTCGCGACGGCAATGGAGCAACAGGCACAATCGCGGGCGCTCCGCCAGCGTCTGACAGCGCTTCACGCTCGCTATCAGCCGCTGCAAAAACGGCTGCGCCAGAATGCGGAAAGCGTGCAGAAAGCGCAGGCTGAGCAGAGTAAGCTCAATGAAACGCTGATCCTGCGGCGTCAGCAGTTCAAAGAGAAAAATCAGCACTATGCCGACCTGAAAGCGCTCTGTGAGCGTGAGGCGACAATCAAGGATCTTGAGAACTATCGTGCGCAGCTCGAAGCGGGTAAGCCTTGCCCGCTCTGCGGTTCACGCGAACACCCGGCAGTTGTGCAATATCAGGCGCTTGAACTGACTGACAATCAGCGCCGCCGCGACGCGCTGGAGAAAGAGGTTGCCGCGCTAAAAGAGGAAGGATTGCTGGTGCTCGGGCAGGTGAATGCGCTGACCCAGCAGATCCAGCGCGAGACAGAGGAAGCACAGACTCTCTCTGAGGAAGAGCAAGCACTCACTAAAGAGTGGCTGGAGGTCTGCGCCTCCCTGAACATAGCGCTGAATATTCAGGATGATATTGCCCCCTGGATGAGCGAACAGGAACAGTATGAACGCCAGTTGTATCAGCTCAGCCAGCGTCTGACGCTGCAAAACCAGCTCAATGAACAGGAAGGTCAGGCGCGCCAGTACCAGCAGCAGCTGACGGCGACGCGTCAGGCGCTGGCGGCCTCGTTACAATCTCTGTCGCTTAACGTGCCCGATGAAGGGGCTGAAAGCGCCTGGCTGAGCTCGCGCGAAAGCGAATATACCCTGTGGCAGGAAAAACAGGCCCAGCACGGTACGATTCAGGAACGTATTAACGCCCTGATGCCCATCCTGGAGACGCTGCCGGTTACCGATGATGCAGAAGCCGACGCGGTTATTCCTGAGAACTGGCGCGGCATCCACGACGAATGCGTGTCGCTGCAAAGCCAGCTCACCACCCTACAGCAGCAGGAGACGCTTGAGCGTGAACGGCTCCAGCAATCACAGGCTCAGTTCAACGCCGCGCTGACCGCGAGCTGCTTTGCCGATCGGGAGGCATTTCTCTCCGCCCTGCTGGATGAAGCGTCGATCCGCCAGCTTGAACAACAAAAGCAGACGCTGGAAAACCAGCTCCAGCAGGCCACGGCGCTTTCGGTGCAGGCAAGCCAGCAGCTTCAGGCGCATCAGGCACAGCGCCCCGAGGGGCTGGAAACCGATGCCGCAACGCTTCAGGCGCAGTTACACCAGCTGGCGCAACAGCTTCGGGACAACACCACGCATCAGGGGGAGATCCGCCAGCAGCTCAAACAGGACGCCGATAACCGTCTGCACCAGCAAGCGCTTATGCATCAGATTGAGGAGGCGGCGCGTCAGGCCGACGACTGGGGCTATCTCAACGCGCTGATAGGCTCCAGCACCGGCGATAAATTCCGTAAATTCGCCCAGGGGCTGACGCTGGATAATCTGGTGTGGCTTGCCAACCAGCAGCTCAACCGTCTGCATGGCCGCTATCTGCTTCAGCGTAAAGCCAGCGACGCGCTGGAGCTGGAAGTGGTCGATACCTGGCAGGCCGATGCGGTACGCGATACCCGTACCCTGTCCGGCGGGGAGAGCTTCCTGGTCAGTCTGGCGCTGGCTTTAGCGCTTTCCGATCTGGTCAGTCACAAAACGCGCATTGACTCGCTGTTCCTGGATGAAGGATTCGGCACGCTCGACAGCGAAACGCTGGACACCGCGCTGGACGCGCTCGACGCGCTGAACGCCACCGGGAAAACCATTGGCGTGATCAGCCACGTAGAGGCAATGAAAGAGCGTATTCCGGTGCAGATCAAAGTGAAGAAGATCAACGGGCTGGGATATAGCAGACTGGACAGGGAGTTTGCGGTGCAGTAAATGGGGGGATGGTGCGCTCTGGTGCCCTCACCCTGGCCCTCTCCCACGAGGCTGAGGGTTCCCCACAAAATAATGCCTGCACAGACGGCCCCCTCTCCCTTGAGGGAGAGGGCTGGGGTGAGGGGGAACATACGGCTCTGGTGGTCATTCCGTTCACTTTATGTTCCTTGCTACTCTGTCACGACATGACCGGTGAACGTGCCAGGGTGGCTCAGTCGCCACCACCCTGGCGACCCGGGCTTCCGGCGGAAAATCGCCGCTTCGCGGTGCCTTCGGCTTATTCCTTCCGGCTTATCGGGGACGGGCGGAGGTAACATCCCTGTAAAGCCCGCCCTCTCGGCGCATCCCTGCGCCTCGCCCCGGCCTACAGGAAACGCCTCAGCGATTTACAGCCGGACCGAGGCATCGCTGAAAGCCCTCAGTTATTCTGAGGCAACGTTATAGCTTTTGCTTTCAAATTACTGGGGTAGCCTCTCCCCACGGGGAGAGGCTACAAACATCAAAAACGGCTTGCGTTTATTCCGGCCAGAGCCACGCCGCGCCGCGTACGCCGCTGGAGTCACCGTGGACGGCTTTGCGGATCGGCGTTTCGCACTCGCCGCCAAATACCCACTGTTTCACCAGCGTTGGCACCGTGGCGTACAGCCGGTCGACGTTGCTCATGCCGCCGCCCAGCACAATCACGTCCGGATCGAGGATATTGATCACATGCGCCAGTGACTTAGCCAGCCGCATTTCGTAGCGGCTGAGCGCCAGTTCAGCCACCGGATCCTGCTCCTCAACCAGACGCATAATCTCGTTACCTTTCAGCGGCTGACCGCTCAGACGATGATAATCGGTGGCAAACCCCGTACCGGAAATAAAGGTCTCAATACAGCCCTGCTTGCCGCAGTAGCACGGCACTTCGGCGCGGTATTTGAGTTCATCTTCGTCCATCCACGGCAGCGGGTTGTGCCCCCACTCGCCCGCGGTGCCGTTGCCGCCAATATGCGAACGCCCGCCGATAGCCACGCCCGCTCCGCAGCCGGTGCCGATAATGACCGCAAATACGGTCTGCGCGCCAGCTGCTGCGCCATCCACGGCCTCAGAGACCGCCAGGCAGTTAGCGTCATTCGCCAGACGCACCTCCCGGTTCAGGCGTTGGCTTAAGTCTTTATCAAACGGCTGACCGTTGAGCCAGGTGGAGTTGGCGTTTTTCACCACGCCGGTATACGGCGAAATGGAGCCGGGGATCCCCATCCCGACCGTGCCCGTCTCGCCCGTTGCCTGCTCTGCCATATCGACCAGGCGGGCAATCGTCTCTATGGTCTGGCGATAATCATCGCGCGGCGTAGGCAGACGGTGGCGAAACAGTTGCTCCCCCTGCTCGCTCAGCGCAATGACTTCTGTTTTGGTGCCGCCCAAATCAATCCCAATACGCACAAGACACTCCTCATTATTTTGATTATCAACAGAGTAGAAGCCCGCTTCCCGATTAGCAATGCAAGCGATGCGACAATTCGTTATCATGCCCGCTGATTTAACGACAAGGCCGTGGAAATTATCATGCTGTGGTTCAAAAATTTGATGGTTTACCGTCTCAGCCGCGACGTTTCGCTGCGTGCAGAAGAGATGGAAAAACAGTTAGCCGCTTACTCCTTTACCCCTTGCGGTAGCCAGGATATGGCAAAAACCGGCTGGGTTCCGCCAATGGGTTCTCAAAGCGATGCGCTGACCCACGCCAGCAGCACGGGGCAAATCATCGTTTGCGCCCGTAAAGAAGAGAAGATCCTGCCGACGCCCGTGGTTAAGCAAGCGCTCGAAGCGAAGATCTTCAAGCTGGAAGCTGAACAGGGCCGTAAGCTTAAAAAAACCGAAAAAGATTCGCTGAAGGATGAAGTGCTGCACTCGCTGCTGCCGCGCGCCTTTAGCCGCTTTAGCCAGACCATGATGTGGATCGACACCGTTAACGGGCTGATCATGGTGGACTGCGCCAGCGCCAAAAAAGCGGAAGATACCCTGGCGCTGCTGCGTAAGAGCCTTGGCTCATTACCGGTGGTACCGCTGGCGCTGGAAACGCCGATTGAGCTGACCCTGACCGAGTGGGTGCGCAGCGGGACTGCCGCGCAGGGCTTCCAGATCCTTGATGAAGCAGAGCTGAAAGCGCTGCTGGAAGATGGCGGCGTGATCCGCGCGAAGAAACAGGATCTGGTGAGCGACGAAATCGCCGTGCATATTGAAGCGGGCAAAGTGGTGACCAAACTGGCACTCGACTGGCAGCAGCGCATTCAGTTTGTGATGTGTGATGACGGCTCCGTGAAGCGCCTTAAGTTCTGTGATGAACTGCGCGATCAGAACGAAGATATCGACCGCGAAGATTATGCTCAGCGCTTTGACGCAGACTTTATCCTGATGACCGGCGAGCTGGCGGCGCTGATTCAGAACCTGGTGGAAGGTCTCGGCGGCGAAGCGCAGCGCTGACAGGCAAAACGTAGGCCGGGTAAGCGAATGCGCCACCCGGCATGCTTTTATTTCAGATAGCGGCACAGATAAGAGGTTGGCTCTGCAACCTGTAAATGGAACTCGCTGTGGCCCGGCACGTTGAAGACCTGCCCGGCACTATAGACTTTCCACTCCGTTTCACCCGGCAGCAGGACGTTCAGCGCGCCGCTGACCACCGTCATCTCTTCCGCTTCTGCGGTGCCAAAGGTGTATTCCCCTTCCGCCATGACGCCGACACTGGCGCGGCCAGTGCTGCTGCTGGTAAAACCAATGGATTTCACTTTACCGGAAAAGTATTCGTTACTTTGAAGCATGAACTGGTCCTTATATTTATAGAGAAAAATCCACTATAGGGGCCATGCTCATGACCTGTCACGCAAAATCATTACACCAGTAATTCTGACGCCAGGCGCGCCATCAGGACGTTAGAGAGCAGCACCGGAACATCCAGCGCCTTTTGCAGTAAATCACGATGCCGCTGATGGAAGCCCAGGCAGTCGAGCATCAGGACATCCGCCCCTCTGTCGATCAACTCCTGCCCGGCCGCAATCAGCTTCGCTTCGCTGTCCCAGAACGGGTTTGCCAGCGCGTACAGCGGGGTGTGCTCCAGCGCAGCCCACTTCACCGTCTGGTTATCCAGCAGTTCCTCAACGGGAACGATGACCCCAACCTGATGACCATCAACAATTGAGGCCACCAGCGGGGGGATAATCCGCATCGGTTCGAGCAGAATGGCATTACGCGCGCTGAGCCCTTTAACGGGTGCCGTGCTCATCAGCAAAATAACGTCATAGTCCTGATTGTCGAGCACTTCGATCACGCCCTGTAGCGCGCGCTCGATTTTCTGGCGCGACACATGCGCCAGTTTACCGTCACTGAGTAACGTTGCCAGGGGATCTTCCCCCTCTCCGACCGCGTAGTCTTCCATGACCTCTTCCCGACTGAGCTTCCCTAACAGACTGAGATGCGTAATTTGTTGTTCAGAGACATGCTCGGTTAAGAGCGGTAATACTTCGCTTACAGGCACCACACCAATCGTGAGGATCGCCAACGTCGCCTTCATTTTGATCGCCTTCCGTTACTACCACAACTGCCACACAGGTACAGGCTCACTACGCTGCACTGTTCATTTATTCAACAAAACAGCACCAAGCGTAGCAGGGGATCTCTACATCGTAATGTAAAGATCGACTGGCCTTTCCGAATCCACCTGTAATAACTAAATATTAACTGCTGCTTAACATCAGCGATAAGTTAAAAGTGTGATTCAGGCACGGTTGTAACGAATTCGGATTCCTGTCAGGACTTCTCAGGATCCTCATAGCGCCGTTTCGCATCCAGCGCTTCCTGTTCGGTTTCATGTTCGCTGATCAGCGAATCAGGTTTAGGGTGATCGGCACGCAGCTGGTACCAGGTTACGGTCTGATCGCCGTTACCTTTTTCAACGGTAACGATGCGGGCTTCACGTGGATAGGGAGGTCTGGTTGGCATAGCTCATCCTTTTTTTATGTCTGAGCTATGAGTATAGACGGCTGTTAGCTGGCGCAAGCCAAACGCAGGGCGGTAATAATCTGAATCGCAACTTTCTCGGGTGACGCCGACGCATCCACAACGTGGTGTGCCGCCTCGCGGTACAGTGCATCGCGTTCGGCAAGGACGTCGCTGACCTCTTCACTCAGCGGTTTCGCGGTCAGCGCCGGGCGCTGCCCCTCTTCCGGAAACGCCTCCAGCCGCCCCACCAGCGTAGAGACCGGTGCACAAAGGTAGATCACGACACCCTTTTCGCGCATAAACTGGCGATTATACGGCGCCAGAATAATGCCCCCACCGGTCGCAATCACGGTTGACGGCGCGGTCACCGCTTCCAGCGTGGCCGTTTCACGCGCACGAAAGCTCTCCCACCCCTCATCCTCTACGATATCGGCGATGGTCTTACCGGCATTCTCCTGGAGCCAGTGATCAGTATCGACAAACTGACTCTGGCACAGACGCGCCAGCTCCAGACCAACGGTGGTTTTCCCACAGCCGCGAGGGCCAACTAAAAAGATGGGTGGGTTCATAACCAGGTGTTCCCCTTGCTGCCGGATAACTGAAGGCTGTAAAGAAATGATTGCAGTAGATGTTGCGCTAACTTTACTGCAAAGCGGTACGGAATGACAAGCCTGTGGAAGCCACACTGTACCACAAAACCGCCCGCAGGTGGGCTACGCCGGGCGGCGCTTCACTTCCAGCAGCCATTTATCCAGCTCGGCGGCAAACTGCTGGCGATCGCGCTGCGACAGGCTGTCCGGTCCACCGGTTTGCACGCCGCTGGAACGAAGCGTATCCATAAAATCACGCATGGTGAGCTTCTCGCGGATCGTTGCCGGCGAATAGCGTTCTCCGCGCGGGTTCAGCGCCGCCGCCCCTTTCGCCAGTACATCGGCAGCCAGCGGGATATCCGCGGTGATCACCAGATCTCCTGCATCACACAGGCGTACTATCTCGTTATCCGCCACGTCAAACCCGGCCGGAACGCGCAGAGAACGGATGTATCTGGAGGGCGGCACGCGGATATTCTGGTTCGCCACCAGCGTCAGCGGCATCTGCACGCGCTCGGCAGCACGAAATAAAATCTCTTTAATCACATTCGGACACGCGTCCGCATCAACCCAAATCGCCATCGTCTCTCCCCATTATGATTCTGGCGACTATTGTCGCCTGCATTTCGTTGTTAAGCTATCTGTGAGAGATAACAACGCATAATAACGGAGAGACGTGATGGATAAGAAAATCGGGTTTATCGGCTGCGGAAACATGGGTAAAGCTATCCTCGGCGGACTGATTGCCAGCGGGCAGGTACTGCCGGGGCAGATTTGGGTCTATACCCCATCCCCGGATAAAGTCGCGGCGCTGCGTGATGAGTATGGCGTCAACGCTGCCGAAAGCGCGCAGGAAGTGGCTCAGGTGGCGGATATTGTCTTTGGCGCCGTTAAGCCGAATATTATGATTAAAGTCCTGAGCGAGATCACCTCCAGCCTTAACAAAGAGACCCTGGTGGTGTCGATTGCCGCAGGCGTGACCCTCGATCAGCTCGCCCGCGCGCTGGGTCACGACCGTAAGATTGTTCGCGCCATGCCAAACACCCCGTCGCTGGTGAATGCCGGTATGACCTCCGTCACCCCTAACGCGCTGGTCACTTCTGAAGACGTGGCAGATGTACTGAATATCTTCCGCTGCTTCGGCGAAGCGGAAGTGATTGCCGAACCGATGATCCACCCGGTGGTCGGCGTGAGCGGCTCTGCCCCGGCGTATGTTTTTATGTTTATCGAAGCCATGGCCGATGCCGCCGTACTGGGTGGAATGCCGCGCGCGCAGGCCTACAAATTCGCAGCGCAGGCGGTGATGGGTTCGGCCAAAATGGTGCTGGAAACGGGCAAACATCCGGGCGAACTGAAAGATATGGTGTGCTCGCCGGGGGGCACCACCATTGAAGCCGTGCGCGTGCTGGAAGATCGCGGGTTCCGCTCCGCCGTGATCGAGGCGATGCAAAAATGCATGGAAAAATCAGAGAAGCTCAGTAAGTCCTGATGCGCTACGCCGGGCGTCAGGCGGCCACTTCGGTGCGGCCCCGTCCGGCATTTTTGGCTTTATAGAGGGCCACGTCCGCCGCCTTTAGCCATTCACGATAGTGGGTGAACTGCGCCCCCCAGGGGGCAACCCCAACGCTGATACACAACCTCGCCATAGGTGCTCCGTGCAGCGGCATGTTGACCAGCCGTTCGTGGACGCGCGACATCGCAGCAATCGCGCTGTCAGCAGGCGTGCCGGACATGATCACCGCGAACTCATCCCCGCCAAAACGGCCAATATAATCGCCTGAGCGCAGGGTCAGCTGAAGCTGGCGCGTGATGGCGACAATCGCTTCATCCCCCACGTCATGCCCCCAGGTGTCGTTGATCGTCTTGAAGTGATCGATATCGATGAGCAGTATCGTCGCCTGTCGATGGCTGCGACGGCAGGCCTCAAATTCGTTACGCAGCAGCGTTTCCCAGTGACGGCGATTGAATACGCCGGTCATTCCGTCGCGGGTACTCATCAGCTCAAGCCGACGCTTATGCTCTGCCAGACGGATCGCCGTGCGGTGGCTGAGCCAGGCAAACAGTATGGGGTAGACCACCAGCACGGGGAGCGTCAGCCACAACGCCAGCGGTTCAGAGGTCAATAGCACAGGAGTACCCGTGGATTGCACGGTCAACAGGGCAGACAGAGCAAGCAGCGCCAGTCCTGTCAGAAATAACCGGCATCCCCCCGATCCCATCATATTCATGCCGATCATCATGATCAGCGCCGCCGTTGGCAGCGCACTGAACCCTGTTAGCCCCATCCAGACGCCGGCAATAATGGCATCGATTTTCAGATTAACGATTTCACTGCTGTGGGGTTCAGCCGAACGAAAAGCCAGCTGCCAGGCCAGATGGGGCCAGACAAAGACCCAGCCCACCAGCAATAACCACCAGACGCCGGAAAGAAACTGGCTCACCAGGACGCTGGCAAGCGGAACGAATAGCGCCGCCAGACCAACGATGCGTGCCAGCCGTATTCGCCGGGCAAATCGCAGACCGGAACGGTATGAATCATCCTGAGAAAGCTGCTGGTACCACGCTTCCCGAATGTTCTCGTGATTGTCATAAAACTCATCATTCATCATTTTTGGGAATATTCTTAAACATTTTCCCAAATTATAGAGAGGGGGGTAGCGGGGAAAGTATGAAATTTTGGGTGAGCCACAGCCGTGACTCACCCGTTAGCACTACGCCTGTTTTTTCAGGCACGCGCTCATGAACTTGCTGCGATCGTCGCCTTTCAGCATCTGCTGTGTCGCCTGGGCGTTGCACTCGCGCATTTTTTGCTGCTGCGGGGTCAGGCTTTTTTCACCGGGTTTAGCCGCACCATTTTTAAGGCAGTCGCTCATGTACGTTTTACGGGCATCCCCTTTCAGGCTTTGCGATGTCGCCTGTTGGTTACAGGTCGTCATGCGCTGCTGCTGGGGCGTTAACGTTTTCTCTTCCGCGTGTGCTGAGGCCATCAGACACAGGCCAGAGAGAAGGGTAACCAGTATTGTTGTTTTCATTGCACCATCCTTTATGTGAAGTTCCACGTTAAGTCTGGTTCGTTACGGAAAAAAAACCACCCTGCGAACCTGATTTTCGCCGGGCTTCCCGGTTATTTCAGCCCTGTAGCGACACAATGATCATTATCCGGTTTCGCCGGAAGGGAGGCGGTAATTAATAGCAGAAATTATGCGGTGAAAAGTGTGCTCTGTCTCAATTTAATTTCCCCTGCATAAATGTGTAAAAATAAAAACAGAGCGACGCCAGGCATCCTGCATGACAATTCTGTGACACGTCATTTCACCTCAGACAGGTTAGCTGCGAGGATGCCTTAAAAGCTTCTTTACGTATTGCTGAAGCAGCTCCGCATCTTCCGCAGGCACCAGGGAATCAGGACGCGCTTTTTCCAGCGCGCCTTCAACGTTGTCAATCAACGCCTCCTGCTCCGGCTTTGCCATCTGTCGCAGCAGCGCCGTCACAACTATTTCCAGCGCCTCGACCTGGGCAACCAGCTCTTTCGACTCTTCTTCCTTTTGGGCAAGCTTAACCAACAACTCAGCAATGAGATTTTTCATGGTGCTATTTCCTTATGTGATTTCCCCTGAAATTAACACCCTCACTGAATAATGAAAAGCATGGATTGGCTTTATCTTATGCAAAAGTGACATCGCTGCCAAAAAAGATATTTCAGCGCGAAAGCGAAACGTTTTTCTAAAAGAAAGGCGCCGCATTTCGTTATATAAAAATGCGGCGTTCATAAGAATAAATAATATATTATCGTGTTTACCGGGCCGACTTTGCCTCAGCGATTCGCCTGCGGCGTCGCAAGGCAAAGGCCAGTTGAATAATATTCAGCAGGACCACCACCGCCGTCGCGGCAAATACCCAGCGGAAACCCGCCATCGCCGAGACCGAGGCGCCGATAAGCGGGCCCGCTACGTTGCCTAAATACATGAACGACTGGTTGTAGCCAAAAATGCGGCCGGTTACCTGGTCACTGGAATATTTCACCAGCAGCGTCTGTACAGCGGGCAGCATGGCGCCATCCGCGAAGCCAAGCAGGAAGCGCAGGATGCCCAACTGAAGAGGTGTGGTGACGAATGACATGGCAAAGAAAAGGATCACCGCAATGATGAGCGTTGCCATCAGAATACGTGCCGTACCGATCCTGTCGCCCAGTTTCCCCAGACGCGGAGCGGACATCAGCGCCGACACGCCAGGCACGGCGGCAATCATCCCGCTCAGAAACGCAATGTTGCTGCTGTCCGGTGCCATCGACTTGATAAACAGCGCCAGAATCGGCCCTACCGAGCCGTTACAGAGCTGGATCACCATCGTCGTCACAAAGAGGCTAATCATCAGGCCAGGATACGGCAGCGAGGCGAAAACCGCTTTTCCGCTCAGGCGTTCGGATTTACTGACAACAGGCCGCCCGCCCTCTTTAATCAGAAAAAGGGTGACCAGAAAGCTGATCGTCAGCAGGATCGCGGTAATGATAAAGACCGCACGCAGCCCGACATGGTCAGCCAGGAAGCCGCCGAGCAGCGGGCCGCCAATGACCCCGCTGATCTGGGCGGTGGAAAGCGTGCTGAGCGCCCAGCCGCTTCGCTCACGCGGTACCTGTGAGGCCACCAGCGCCATGGCATTTGGAATGTACCCGGAGGTCAGCCCCATTATCGCCCGCAGAATAAACAGCTGCCAGACGTTGGTGGCGAAGGCCTGGAGCAAAATGGCTATCGCCATCCCCAGCGAGGCGCGAAGCAGCATCAACTTGCGTCCCTTGCGATCCGCCAGGCTACCCCACATCGGCGACACAATGGCGGAGACCAGAAACGTCACGCTGAACGTCAGGCCGGACCACATGGAGAGCGCTTCATGGGAAGTGACCCCCAGCTGCGACACATACAGCGGCAGGAAGGGCAATATCTGGCTGATAGCCAGTCCGGTGAAGAAGCAGCCGAACCAGACTGAAATGAGGTTAACTTTCCAGGATTCCATAACAGAAATAGTCTTCATTTTTAGGCGAATTCGCCGACAGATTAGCAAGTTACGCGCAATGACATAGCGCCAGAGATGCGGCCTTGCAGACTTTGGTGTTTTATCTTCCCAGTCATCATATTTGTGAAATAAGTCACAATTTATCCAAATTTAGGCGGAAGATTATGCTTCATCGACATAATCCATATCCGCGCATCCCCAGATGGAAATGGTTGGCATGGGCGGCATTATAGTCCGGTCCCAGACCGTTACCGTAATAACCACAGCTTGCCGAGAGCAGCGCCTGTAGCCAGGGCTGCGTCTTTTCCGCTTTCCAGCCGTTCAGGACGGTAACGCGCTGTCCGTTTGCCAGCCTGAAAGCGCTGATATCCAGCGCATCCGCCGTGGCATGTTCGCTGCGCCGCGCATCCGGGCGGCTGTAGATATTGCGGCAGGCGAAGCTGCCCAGATGTTCAATACGGGTAAGCTCGCTTCCCGTCCAGGTTTGGGTGAGCGGTCGGGCCTGCTGGCTGACAAACAGCGCAGAACTTAACGCCAGCGGACAACTGGCCAGAAAGCTACTGTTCAGGCTCACCGGGCCAAAATCGCGCACGCGCACCACGTTACTCAGCGGACACTCACCGGCGCTGTCAGCGACAGTCTGGGTACGGATAAGCTGGCGTTGATTCGCCTGCGCTAACAGGCTTTCGCATGCCTGCGGTGTTAAACGTCGAAGTTTAAACTGGGTTATTTTTCCGGGCGGATCGTCAAGCGTAAGCGGCACGAAAGGATTGTAATACGGCGGCAACCAGCGGTAGCCCACCGTGGCGATCCCGGCAATAACAATAAGAATAAACAGACCTTTTCCTTTCACGCGCCCCCCTTCAGCATCCCTCAAAACATTATGGCAGAAGGCCGCGAAACCCGCCGGGCATCGTGGTATGTTATTGGCTTTTCGTCAGACTGGAAGAGAGTGAGATGGCAAAGCAGCGCGTAGGTATTGTCTTTGGGGGAAAATCGGCAGAGCACGAGGTGTCGTTGCAATCGGCTAAAAATATCGTTGATGCGATTGATAAAAGCCGTTTTGACGTGGTGCTGTTGGGCATTGATAAACAGGGCCAGTGGCATGTTAACGATGCCAGCCAGTATCTGTTACACGCTGACGATCCGGCGCACATCGCCCTTAATCCTTCTGATATCAGCGTCGCAACGGTTCCGGGCGTAGAACAGGGACAGCTTATCGATGCCGGGAACGCGCAGGCGCTGGCACAGATTGACGTGGTGTTCCCTATTGTTCACGGCACGCTGGGCGAAGACGGCTCCCTGCAAGGCATGCTGCGGATGGCGAACCTGCCGTTTGTCGGTTCCGATGTGCTGGGCTCTGCCGCCTGCATGGATAAAGACGTCACAAAACGTCTCCTGCGTGACGCCGGTCTGAATATTGCGCCGTTCGTGACGCTTACTCGCGCCAACCGCGATAAACACAGCTTCGCGCAGATCCAGGCGCAACTCGGCCTGCCGCTGTTTGTGAAACCAGCGAATCAGGGCTCGTCCGTCGGCGTCAGCAAAGTCACCAGCGAAGCGCAGTTTAACGATGCCGTTCGTCTGGCCTTTGAGTTTGACCATAAGGTGGTGGTTGAGCAGGGAATTAACGGACGCGAAATTGAGTGCGCCGTACTGGGCAACGACTTCCCGCAGGCGAGTACCTGCGGTGAAGTCGTGTTGAACAGCGACTTCTATTCCTACGACACCAAATATATTGACGACAAAGGTGCCCAGGTTGTGGTTCCCGCCGCGCTCGATCCTGACGTTAACGACAAGATCCGCGCGATCGCCGTTGAAGCCTATCAGGCGCTGGGATGCTGTGGGATGGCGCGCGTCGACGTGTTTCTGACGCCGGATAACGAGGTGGTGATTAACGAAATCAATACTCTGCCGGGCTTTACCAATATCAGCATGTACCCGAAACTGTGGCAGGCCAGCGGGATAAGCTATCCGGAACTGATCACCCGCCTGATTGAACTGGCGCTGGAGCGTCACGCCGCTGACAGCGCCCTGAAAAGCTCTGTTAACTAACGGTTAGTCGGCTTTCTCTGCCGTCGTCGTCTCATCGGGACGACGGCGGATAATAAATCCCGCCAGCCAGAAACTGATTACCCAGGTTACCAGCCCAACCGCATAGGTTTGCCAGCCTTTCGCTTCAAATCCCAGCAGCCCGACAACACCGTTGAGAATAAAGATCAGCCCGATCGCAAAGGCGTAGTAATGCCAGTCACGGCGTAGTTTGGAAGTGAGCTTCATGACAACTCCGGCAGAAAAAAACCTATCCTCTCACAGTTTGATCAAGGCGTCTGTGGCGGATACGTAAATTCTGAAAAGCAGCGCAGTTTCACTTATGTTATCAATTTGTGACGTGATGCAGAAATCGACAATCCAGGAGAAATCCTGAGCCGAATTTCCCACGATTCTGATATTGACAAATGCTATGACCTGTCACACTCACCCTGTACGACGCGTATTAAAACAGAGTGATATTTTCGGGAGGTCTTATGGCAGACTTTACATTGTCGAAACCGATTTTTGGCGGAAAACAACCAAAAACCTCCACGGCGGGGAATATTGCCTATGCCCTGTTTGTTCTGTTTTGTTTCTGGGCTGGAACCCAACTGCTGAATATGCTGGTGCATGCCCCCGGCGTGTATGAGCATCTGATGCAGGTGCAGGATACAGGCCGCCCGCGCGTTGAAATCGGTTTAGGCGTGAGCACCGTATTTGGACTCATTCCCTTCCTCGCGGGCAGCATGGTTCTGGGCGTGATTGCCCTTGTCCTGCGCTGGCGCAACCGCCACTGATTACAGTCCCATACAGCGTGCCCGACGATCGTCAACGCGTTTCGCGAACCAGGCGGTCGTCAGGTTACGCGTGATCTTCGGGCTTTCCAGCTGAATGCCTGGCAAAATGGCTCTGGGTAATGCCTTCCCACTTTTCTTCTCGGCCAGCGCAAAGACCTGCTTATACAGATCCGTTTTCTCAAACGCCAGGCTGTCGCCCTTCTCCAGCTGTCGGCGAATGTCGCTGTTGCTCATCTCCAGCTTCGTCGAGAGTTTTCGCACCGCACGTTCGGTAGTCCCGGCCTCACTGCTGCCGTAAGCAATGAGATCGCCGTCCAAAGCGAGCTTCACACCGCTGGCGCGGCTTACCGCATTCTGGAAGGCTGCATTTCGGCTGGCATACCAGCCCGCGTTAAAGTCGGCAAAGCGATACAGCGGTTTATCGTAGTTGGCCGGATAATTCAGCAGGTGATACGTCCCAAACCACAGCCCACCGCGCAGGGAGAAGACCTCCTGACGCACCGTACCGTCGATATCCCACGGATAGCCGTCGGTATGCTTTTCCGCAAATGCGATACTGACCTGCATCGGACCGCCGGTATGCACCGGATTCAGTGAGCCAAACAGCTTCTGCCCCATCGGCACCATATTGATGAAATCATCGAAAATGGCGCTAAGCTGTTTCTCGGTTTTCACCGTATCCAGCCGTTCACTGTAGCTTTTACCGTTTGGCGAGGTGATTTTAAGGGCGGTATGCACCAGGAAAACCGGGATATGCATCGATTCGGCCCGGCGGTCGATCTCCTTCCAGGCGATTTTGTTCAGGCCAGGCACAACAGGATCTGACTGATACATCGATTCCTGCTGCGCCACCGCGAGCACCGAGCAGATATTCTCCTCGGTAGGCGCGATCTTCTGGCTTTTGAAGGTCGCTGCCAGCGCATCAGCCCACTCCCTGCGATCCTTTACGCTGGCGGGCATTTTTTGCCGCACCACGCTCGCCACATCAACGGGCTTCTCCCCTTCTTTGAGCGGGGCAGCCCCTTTTTCGGCACAGCCCGCCAGCACGAAGGCGGCGAGTAACGTCAGCGGTAATGCACGTGGTACGGCTAATGGCATAGCAATTCCTTTTTAACCTAATGTATGGGTAACTTCCTGCACATCCTTATCGTCCAGCTCACGCTCGAAACTGCGTAAACGTTTGTAGATGGACATCAGCTCCACCAGCGTAGTCCAGGAGCTAATCAGATACTGGAACGAACCGCGAACCTGACCAAAGACGTTGGTGATTTGGGTCATCAGACCGAGCGTAATCGTACCCGCAACGATGGACGGGAACAGCAGGAACAACCCGAAAACGTTATCAACCTGAAGATAAAGAATGCGCGCGATATTGAAATACATGTAATGGAAATAGAGGCGGAAGTAGTTACGACGTACGGCGCCAAACAGCTCACGCACGGTAGGCGGTGACGCACGGTTGGCATCGTCTTCGCCATACACCAGCTCTTTACGGTAGGCCGCTTCCACGCGCTGGTTTTTAAACTCCAGCCCCGGCAGCTTGATCCCCACCACCGCCAGCAGCCCCGTTCCCATCAGCGACCAGACAATCGCAGCAATCACCAGGCCGTAGGGCAGATGGCCGACAATCGGCAGCTCCGGAACGTGCGACGAGAGCGTCACCAGCACCGGCAGGAAGGCGATCAGCGTCATGATGGCGTTGATAAAGCTCACGCCCATATCTTCCAGAGTAGAGGCAAAACGCATGGTGTCTTCCTGCACACGCTGTGCGGCCCCTTCGATATGCCGCAGGTGCTGCCAGTGCGCCATATAGTGTTCGTTCATCGCGGTACGCCAGCGGAACACATAGTGGCTGACGAAAAAGTTATTCATCACGCCGATCACCACGGCGATGAGGGCGATGCCGAGGAAGATCCCCACCTCATGGTAGAACTGGTTAATGGTCACTTTATGCGGCGAACTCAGCGCCGTCTGGATCAGATCGTAAAACGGCGCATACCAGGCGTTGACCGCTACGCCCACCTCCACCAGGAACCAGGTGACAAAGATGATTAACGACGTGCCGAGAATCGACCAGTATTGCCAGCGGTGAGGAGAATAGACGAACCAGAACATGGCAAACAGCCCTACGCAGAGCACGTAATAAGCGTAGAAAAGCAGATAGCTCATGGACCAGAAGCGCGCTGCGCTAATGGGAATGTCGCCCGTTGCCCCCGTAAGACGGGTCAGCCACGCGCCGCCACCGGCCTGCCAGAAAATGACAGCCAGCAGTGCCCAAATAAATGCCGACAGGAAAAAGGGCCCCGGCTTTGGGAAAAAAGACTTAAACATTGTGCTTCCTTCTTGTTGTTATGGCTGTTGCTGTGTTCAACATATCGCCACACGAAACCTTGCCTGTGCCAGCCTCCCGGCTCAGGCAAAAAAGTGAGACCTGCGGGTGAATTATTAGTTCGCTTCACAGTTTTCAGGAATTGTTTCGGTGCGTTTCATTCGCAACAGCGATCATAGCGTCTATCATACGGTCGATGTCACAAAATGGGAGCCACGCCGCAAGTAAATTGTTCAAATTTACCCACGGTAACGTTTTTCTCGCTATCGTTATGCAAATCGGGCCATTGCCCGACGCCGATTAGTAGTATAACTACCCGTAACTTTCCTTATTCACTTGATGGATGCTTTTCGTTGAAACGTTGTCTGCTCTCTATCGCCGCGCTGTGTGCGGTGAGCCTGTCCACCGCCCAGGCAGCACAGCCTCTGACGGCCCCGGTTCTGGCCTCTGACATTGCCGATCGCTACGCGAACCTTATTTATTACGGCAGCGGTGCGACGGGAATGGCGCTGGTCGTGATCGACGGTAACCAGCGGGTGTTTCGCAGTTTCGGTGAAACACGACCGGGAAATAACGTTCGTCCGCAGCTGGATTCCGTTATCCGTATCGCGTCGATAACCAAGCTGATGACCAGCGAAATGCTGGTTAAACTGCTCGATCAGGGCGTGGTGAAACTCGACGATCCGCTCAGCAAATATGCGCCGCCCGGCGCTCGCGTTCCGACATATCAGGGAACGCCGATCAGACTGGTCAATCTGGCGACCCATACCAGCGCCCTGCCGCGAGAACAGCCCGGTGGCGCTGCGCATCGCCCTGTCTTTGTCTGGCCAACCCGCGAGCAACGCTGGAACTACCTGAGCACAGCAACCCTGAAATCGGCCCCGGGCTCGCAGGCCGGCTATTCTAACCTGGCGTTTGATCTGCTGGCCGACGCTTTAGCGACGGCCTCGGGTAAACCCTACCCTCAACTGTTTGAAGAGCAGATCACGCGTCCGCTCGGGATGAAAGATACCACTTACACCCCCTCCCCGGATCAGTGCAAGCGTCTGATGGTGGCGGAAAAAGGGGCCAGCCCGTGCAATAACACTCTGGCCGCCATTGGCAGCGGTGGCGTTTACTCTACGCCTGGCGACATGATGCGCTGGATGCAGCAGTTCCTCTCATCGGATTTTTACGCGCGCAGCAATCAGGCCGATCGAATGCAGACGCTCATCTACCAGCGTGCTCAGCTACGTCGCGTCATTGGCATGGATGTTCCAGGTAAAGCCGATGCCCTCGGCATGGGCTGGGTGTATATGGCGCCAAAAGATGGCCGACCGGGGATTATTCAAAAAACCGGTGGAGGTGGCGGATTCATCACCTACATGGCGATGATTCCGCAATCAAACGTAGGCGCTTTTGTGGTGGTCACCCGGTCGCCAAATACACGCTTCGTGAATATGAGTGATGGCGTAAATAATCTGGTGGCCGAGCTGAGCGCCAATAAAGCGCAGGTGCTTACGGCCTCTAACTGATCTCAATAGTCCGTGGGCAAACGGTTGATACTGATCAGTTTGCCCCGGCTCATATTGATGTAGTTCCCCTGCCGCAGCGCAGCCAGAACCTCAGCAACGACCGAACGAGAAATACGCGTGCTACGCTGAATATGATTCATAACACCAATTTTTGAACGTAGCGTGTCATCCCACTCGGCCATATTGATCAGCATCGCCCGGATTTGGCTATAGGAGTTATTTCCGACCAACTGCATATCACGCTTTCCCATTAAATGGTTTAGCCATGACAGCCAGCAGAAAGCCTCTTGCCAAAGTTGCGCTTCCTGAATAAGTTGGCACGCCTCAGAGGCTGGCAAATAAAATCCGCTACAAGGTGTTTGTGCTATCAGAGAATATTCAAGATGGTTGTCATTTATCCATGCGCTTAAACCGTGTATATACGGTGCCCGCGCGATACCCATAAGTAATTCGTCTGATTTACGGTGGACGGCAGTCAGACCGGATTGTATGACAACGGTCAAGGGTTCATCATCATTATTGCCGGTAGTTATTAATTGTTGTGGTTCGGTCTTAAATGGGGTACCGGCGATTTCCAGACACTTTATGAGCCGGCTTAATTCAGAAAGTGGTTTCGCATTAACGTTCATGCATACCTCAAGTCATCTGTATCTGTCGGTTCTTTATAATTTTTAAAGCACATAAAAAAGCGGGGGAAAAATCCCCCGCGCTTTCTATATTACCAGGTATATTTCACACCCAGGTTTGCTCCCCAGTTCTGGTCAACGTCGCCGCCGCCCAGATAAGTCGCATCAGTGTAAGCACTGAAGTTTTTCGTGAAGCTGAACTGAGTACCCAGTCCCACGCGAACCGCAGAGCCTTCCACGCCGTTATCAATGCTGTCATTGTTGATATCAGCATTGTTGTCGGCATCGTCATACACGTAAGCCAGTTTGAAGTAAGGCGTTAATGCCTGCTCGCCGCCGTAGTTGAAGGTATAACCTGCATCCACGCCGAGTTCATAACGCATACTGTCGTAAGACTGACCATCGATACGCATGTCGTTGCTTAACTGGTAGTCATCACCGGACTGGAACAGGCCAGAGATCGCCGCGTAAGGCGTGACGTAGCCAGACAGGTTTGGTTTCCAGTCATAGCCCAGTTTCATCCCGAAACCAACGGCGTCAGTTGTGGTATTACCATCAACATACTGACCGTTGCTCATGGTAGCAGAGAGGTCGTTGTTGAAGCGGGTGTAGCTCAGGGAGCTGTCGAGGAAGATGTCGTTCATGAACTTCGCCGACGCGTAGATCATCGCAGTCTGGCTGTCCTGATCGACCTGACCCGTACGATCGCTGATATCACCCTTCGCGAAACCAGCCGCACCACCGACAATCCACTTCGCGTTATTACCGTCGATCTGAGTATCCAGACCTACCATAATGCCGCTTACGTCCTGATCGTAGCTAACGGTGCCATTATCCGCGTCAAAGTTGCCGCCGAAATAACTCACCCATGCGCCGCCGTTATCTGCCAGGCCATGACGGCTGTTGGTCAGACGGGTACCCACGGTATCCTGTTGCAGATTCCAGATGTTGGTATTAGCAGAAGGAATGCTCAGCGCCATGTTGGCGTAGTCGGTCAGCTCTTCCTGCTGGAGAACAACGGTGTCGCCCTTCTGCTGCGCCTGATAGGTGTAAGCACCTAAATCAGCTTTGTTTGCCGCAGTAAAGCTGGCAGCGGTATCCGCGTTATTGTCATAGACGCGAATGATCTCTTTGTTTTTGTAGTCAGCTACGGAGCCTGCGCCGGTCGCATCGTCGATGCGCACTTTATAGTTACCGGCAACGTCACCGTTCACCGCCAGATGACCGTCAGAGTTCAGCGCGACAACACCATAGTCGTAGTCCGCTTTAGAGCGATCGTTGGTGATATAGCGTGCGTTGTTCAGGTCGCTGTTCAGCACATAATCGCGGCTGGCAACGTTGAGCACACCGCCATCGGTCAGCACCATATTGTGCGTATCAACCTGACCCAGACCCAGCGCCAGCTCTGCACCGTTGTCCACGGTAATGGTGTTGGCATACAGCTCAGCTGTCTCTTCAGTCAGTGCCGCACGGCTGTAGCTATCCAGATACAGGCTGTCGGTTGCTACCGCGCCGTTGTCGCCGATGTTCAGGCTAGACGCATTGGTCAGGGTGATGGAATCCGCCAGCAGGCCGGAGTTTTCAACATTGACCTGAGACTGGTTGTTCACCGTCAGCGCGTCGATGTTGGAGATCTTACGGGTATCCCACTCGGAACCGTTATCCAGCGCCACGTTGAACAGGCCGCTCTGATAAACCTCTTCACCCGCAACGTGACCATTGCTGTCAAAGGTAGAATCAGGCCAGATGCTGTTTGGAGAAAGCGCGTGCCAGTCTACATTGCTGTAGCCTTCACCATACATCTGCGCCGTGCCGATGGCTTCAACGCTGGACTGCGCGGCACCCACCCATTTACTGCCATTGGTCAGCGTGACATCCAGCTTGTCGGTATCATCCCAGCCGTTGGTAGTTGGGTTATAGATGCCGTCATCTGTGGTATCCGTTGCCGGATCGCCATTCTCGTAGAAGTTGTTATCAAAGGTGCTGGAGAAAAGGATATCGCCAGTAATGGTAGAGTGATCGAAGGTAGCGGTGGTCTGCATAGCGTTATCAGACGCGCCGGCCGCAACGATCAGCGCCGCATCATCGGCAGCCGTGGCGTTGGTTTCACCGTAGTCGCTCGGCTTCGCCGTTTGACCGTAGAAGCCGCTGGTACCCAGATCGCTGTATGCACCAGAGGTCAGCACAGAGTCTTTCACCACCAGCGTATCAGTAAAGACATTGCTGCTGTTAGCAACGCCTTCAACACCGTCGTATGGCGTGTTATCCAGATCCTGGTAACCCTGAGTCAGCGTGATACCCGCAACGTGGGAGTTGTTCTGAATAACGATATCAGATTCAACGTCCAGGGTGATGGCGTTACCCAGATCATAGGTGTCCAGATAATGCGTTTCAGTGGTTTCGCCATTGACGACATCATACGCGTAATGCTCGTAGGTATCGTTGATGGTGGAGTTATCAACGGTCAGGCTAAAACGATCATACTGGGTATGAGCGGTGCCGTCAGTATCCACGCCATCTGCACATGTCGTGGTCATGCACTCTGACGTGATCATGCCGTTAATGGTGCTGTTAGAAATACTCAACGCGTTCGCACGGCCATTGACACCATCATCCAGATAGTATGTCGAAATAACCCCGTTTACGGTTGATTTATTGATGACTGGGTAAATGTCACCATCATGTGTGGCATCTGAATAATCCCAGTCAGCATAACCATAATACCAGGGCGTGGACGCGGTATTGTCATATCCAAAAGTATTATATGTCGTGCCGGATATATCTTTCGCATTGGCCTGAGAAGCGATAGCCAGTGTGCAGGCTAATGCAAGTTGTGATACAACCAGTTTCTTTTTCCATGTTTGCATTGGGTCATCCCTCCTCAGGGACGTAAGCAAGTTTGTCCATCAAATCATTTGGCAACATTAAATTGCGGAAGGAATTATGCATTTTCACTTCGAAAAGGTTCAATGAATGATTCCATTAAGTCCGTATTCAGACAAATAAGCTTATAAACCCAGGACAATATCAATCATTATAAATAAATATTATAAATTCAACTG
>NZ_JBLVXX010000041.1:0-48097 GCF_048283985.1 Enterobacter cloacae complex sp. 6730903
CCCACCTGACCCCATGCCGAACTCAGAAGTGAAACGCCGTAGCGCCGATGGTAGTGTGGGGTCTCCCCATGTGAGAGTAGGGAACTGCCAGGCATCAAATTAAGTAGTAAGCCGGTGCATTAATCCGGTGGTTACAGAAGTATTCGGTGGAGCGGTAGTTCAGTCGGTTAGAATACCTGCCTGTCACGCAGGGGGTCGCGGGTTCGAGTCCCGTCCGTTCCGCCACTTATTAAAAGCCCTGAGCTAACGCTCAGGGCTTTTTTCTTATCTGTCGTTTGATTGTTGCGAAATTAGCAAAAATCCTCTGCATTTTACGATCTTTTTCGTCATAACAACTACAGCGATAATTCTCCTCAGTTTACGAACATAACGATTGAGGAATCATATGACTATCCCTGCACTGGGTCTGGGCACTTTCCGCCTGAAAGACGATGTTGTTATTGCATCTGTTAAAACCGCACTCGAGTTGGGCTATCGTGCTATTGATACGGCGCAGATTTATGATAACGAAGCTGCCGTAGGTCAGGCCATCGAAGAGAGTGGCGTACCGCGCGACGAACTTTTCATCACCACTAAAATCTGGATTGAGAATCTCAGCAAAGACAAGCTGATCCCAAGCCTGAAGGAAAGTCTGAAAAAGCTGCGTACTGACTATGTTGATCTGACGCTGATCCACTGGCCATCTCCTGACGATGCCGTCTCTGTGGAGGAGTTCATGCAGGCGCTGCTGGAAGCGAAAGAGCAGGGCTTAACGCGTGAAATTGGCATCTCTAACTTCACTATCCCATTGATGGAAAGGGCGATTGCCGCAGTGGGTAAAGAAAATATCGCCACCAACCAGATTGAACTCTCTCCTTACCTGCAAAACCGTAAAGTCGTGGACTGGGCGAAACAGCACGGTATCCACATCACCTCATACATGACGCTGGCCTATGGTAAGGCACTGAAAGATGAAGTGATTACGCGTATCGCTGAGAAACATAACGCGACTGCTGCGCAGGTCATTCTGGCATGGGCAATGGGTGAAGGTTATGTCGTGATCCCGTCTTCAACCAAACGTGAAAACCTGGCAAGTAACCTGTTAGCGCGGGATCTCCAGCTTGATGATGAAGATAACAACGCGATCGCTGCACTGGAATGCAACGATCGTCTGGTCAGCCCGGAAGGGTTAGCCCCAGACTGGGATTAATAAAAGCCCTCCCTCTGTACCCTTAAACCCTCACACAGCTCCTCCGGGAGCTGTTTTTATATGTTCGCTAAGGAAGTCGATAAAAGCGCGTATGCGCGTACTTACCGCTCTGTCACTGTAATACACTGCGCTAAAAGGCATCTCTACAGGTAAGCGTTTGTCAGCCATCAGTTCTACAAGCTGACCCGCAGCTATTTCCTTATCGATCATATAGTCTGATAAACAGGCGATCCCATTTCCTTCAAGACAAAGCTGTTTCAGCGTTTCCCCGCTATTAGACGAAAGTCCGCAGGTGATCTCATGAAGTTGTCCGTCATGACAGGCCACGGGCCAGGTATTCAGCGAGACAGGTTCCGTAAAGCCCAGGCACAGGTGCTGCTTCAGCTCCTCAACGGTCTCAGGTTTGCCATGCTCAGCAATATATTGCGGTGACGCGATAATTTTGCGATAGCTGGTGAACAGAGGGCGAGCGCGTAAACTTGAATCCGTCAGGGTTCCCGCGCGGATCGCCACATCAACTTTACGCTCAATAAGATTGATAAACGTCTCGGAGGAGACCAGAGACAGAGTCATCTCCGGGTAACGCTCCCGGAATGGCTTGATTAACGGCATCAGAAAATGAAGCACGACCGGCGTCGCCGCATCAATACGTAGCAATCCACGCGGAGTGCTACGTGACTCCATTATTTCCGTCTCAGCTGCCGCCATCTCCTGCAAAACGGATTGTACGCGGCGAAAATAACGTTCACCTTCTTCCGTCAGGCTGAGCTGCCGCGTTGTTCTGTTGAGCAGGCTCACCCCGAGCTTCATCTCCAGCTTTTTTACCGAGCGGCTGATGGCGGAGTTCGCCTGCCCGAGCTGTTCGGCCGCACGGCTGAAGCTGCCGCTTTCAACAACGGCAACAAAGATAGTCAGTTCTTCCGATGTGGCTTTCATTATTGCATCATCCGCAAAATTCTATTGAGATTCTAACCATTTTTGTTATTTAAACACTGGCGCATACTGCCTGTCATCTTAATCCTGAAGAGACGGAGTATTTATGCCACTGGCGCTTCTTGCCCTGACGATCAGTGCCTTCGCAATTGGCACGACCGAATTTGTTATTGTAGGACTTGTCCCCACCATTGCTGAACAACTCGCCATTTCGCTGCCTTCTGCCGGTCTGCTGGTATCTATTTACGCGTTAGGCGTCGCTGTTGGGGCGCCTGTGCTGACCGCACTGACTGGACGCTTTCCACGTAAACAACTGTTAGTTGCCCTGATGGTGCTCTTCACCGCCGGCAATATTCTGGCGTGGCAGGCTCCTGACTACACCACGCTGGTCATTGCCCGTTTGCTGACTGGCCTCGCGCACGGTGTCTTCTTCTCCATCGGTTCCACGATTGCAACCAGCCTGGTGCCAAAAGAGAAAGCGGCGTCAGCCATTGCGATTATGTTTGGCGGCTTAACCGTCGCGCTGGTGACCGGCGTGCCGTTAGGAACGTTTATTGGGCAACATTTTGGCTGGCGAGAAACCTTCCTCGCGGTATCGCTGTTGGGCGTGATTGCTCTGGTAGCCAGCCTGCTGCTGGTGCCCTCCAGTATTCCGGGACGCGCGAGCGCCAGCCTGAGCGATCAGGTTAAGGTTCTGACACACCCGCGCCTGCTGCTGATCTATGCCGTTACGGCGCTGGGTTATGGAGGTGTGTTCACTGCGTTCACTTTCCTTGCACCGATGATGCAGGAGCTGGCTGGTTTTTCTCCGGGCGCAGTGAGCTGGATTTTACTGGGCTACGGTATCTCCGTCGCAATCGGCAATATCTGGGGCGGTAAGCTTGCAGATAAGCATGGTGCGGTACCGGCGCTAAAATTTATCTTCGCCGCGCTGGTTGTCCTGCTGATGATTTTCCAGTTCACCGCGTCGATACAATATGCCGCGCTGGTAACGGTATTGGTTATGGGAATATTCGCTTTTGGTAACGTACCGGGATTGCAGGTCTATGTTGTACAGAAAGCCGAACGCTATACGCCCAATGCGGTGGATGTCGCATCCGGCCTGAATATCGCCGCATTCAATATCGGTATCGCACTCGGATCGGTTATCGGCGGGCAGACGGTTGAACACGTTGGATTAACCCAAACGCCATGGATTGGTGCGGTAATTGTGCTTGTCGCTTTCCTCCTTATTGGGCTGAGTGGACGGCTTGATAAACCCGCTCGCGTCGCGCTTGGATAAGTATCAGTAAGTGCTTGCTTACAAAACTGGAAAGCGGTTTCTCAGTAATTGCGTTGAAAGTGTGACCTAAAATCCCTATAACATTAGAACCAGTCCGTTTTCCGGGCTGGTTCATGTTACAGAGGCCGTTTCCGAAAGTGCGAAAAAATACCTATGCCATGCGTTATGTAGCCGGAATGCCCGCGGAGAGGATCTTGCCTCCGGGGTCGTTTGCGAGCCTCAGCCAGGCATTACCAGCGGGCACTCCATTAAGCAGTGACGAAAAAATTCGCGTACTGGTGTGGAACATCTTTAAGCAACAGCGCGCGGAGTGGTTATCCGTACTTCAAAATTTTGGTAAAGATGCACATCTGGTTCTGTTACAGGAGGCGCAAACCACGCCTGAGCTGGTCAGGTTTGCAACGACAAACTATCTTGCAGCCGATCAGGTGCCAGCCTTTGTTCTGCCACAGCATCCTTCTGGGGTGATGACCCTTTCAGCCGCACATCCGGTCTATTGCTGCCCGCTGCGTGAACGTGAGCCAATCCTGCGTCTGGCAAAATCGGCGCTGGTCACGGTCTATCCGTTGCCCGACACCCGTCTGCTGATGGTGGTAAACATTCATGCGGTGAACTTCAGCCTGGGGGTTGATGTGTACAGTAAGCAGTTACTTCCCATTGGCGATCAGATTGCTCATCACAGTGGGCCGATCATTATGGCCGGGGACTTCAATGCCTGGAGCCGTCCGCGTATGAACGCGTTGTACCGCTTCGCGCGTGAAATGTCGCTGCGTGAAGTTCGTTTTAACGATGACCAGCGCAAGAAAGCGTTTGGTCGTCCTCTCGATTTTGTCTTCTATCGGGGTTTAAGCGTGCACGACGCCTCCGTTCTGGTGACGCGCGCCTCCGATCATAATCCTCTACTAGTTGAATTCAGTCCCGGCAAACCTGATAAATAATGGTGCGTCAGGTCTGCCGTGGGGCAGGCCTGTGCGGGTGCTGCCCTTTCTTTTTTAACCCATAAAAGGACAGCAACATGACAACAACACACTCCCATCATGACAACGTCGAAAAACAGTTTGGTTCTCAGGCAAGTGCCTACCTGAGCAGCGCCGTGCACACCTCTGGCCGCGATCTGGTACGTCTCGGCGAACGGCTCGCCGCGTTTCCTGACGCGCACGTGCTGGACTTAGGCTGCGGGGCGGGGCACGCCAGTTTTACCGCCGCACAGCAGGTTGCTCAGGTGACGGCGTATGACTTATCGAGCCAGATGCTCGATGTGGTTGCTGAAGCGGCGAAAGCGAAAGGGCTGAATAACGTCACGACGCGCCAGGGCTACGCTGAATCTTTACCCTTTGAGGATGCGTCGTTTGAGGTTGTGATTAGCCGTTACTCTGCACACCACTGGCATGATGTGGGGCAGGCATTACGGGAAGTGAAACGCGTACTCAAACCGGGCGGAATCTTCATCATCATGGACGTGATGTCTCCCGGACATCCGGTACGAAATATCTGGCTCCAGACGGTTGAAGCGCTGCGTGATACCTCGCACGTGCAAAACTACTCCAGTGGAGAGTGGCTTACGTTTATCACCGAAGCCGGCTTGATTTCACGCTCATTGATTACCGACCGTTTGCCGCTGGAGTTTACGTCATGGATTGCGCGGATGCGCACACCGGAGGCTTTGACTCAGGCGATCCGATTGTATCAGGAGAGCGCCTCTGCTGACGTGAAGGCGTACTTTGAACTGCATGACGATGGTTCGTTTACCAGCGACACCATTATGGCTGAAGCGCAAAAAGCGGGATAAATAAAAAAGGCATCGAGGGGAATCGGTGCCTTTTTAACAAGCGATCGTACTATCAGGAATCTGGCGTAGCGCTGTTTTTCACAAACAACGTCAGCTGGTCGCCAGGTTGCAGGTTGTCAGTATCGTTGTTCCAGCGCATCACATCTTTGATGTTTACGCCGTGACGCTTAGCAATACTGGACAGCGAGTCGCCTTTACGTACGCGATAGGTAATGCTATCGCTGTTTTTAGCGAGACGCTGTGCGCTGCTACCTGCACCTATGGTCAGCGTTTGACCCACTTTCAGACCCGATCCGCGCAGATTATTCCACTGCTGGAGATCTTTCGCATTCACGCCAAGACGTGATGCAATACCTGAAAGCGTATCACCTGAACGCACCTTATAGCTGCGGCTGCTTACAGGCGACGTATCAGCGATCAGCGTGGACTGAACGGCTGCAATTTCACCCGAAGCTAAAGACTCTCGTAACTGTTCCGCATGTTTCTGCGGAATCATCACATAGCGTGGGCCACTAGCACCCAGCGTGGAGCCTTTAACACCTGCATTAAAGGTTTTAAGCTTACTTACCGACATACCCGTCATATCGGCAACCTGTTGAATATCAACCGGGCTGCTGAGGCGGACACGCGCCAGTGCACGACTTTCGTCTGGTGTTGGCAGTTGTACACCGTAACGTTTGCTGTTCTTGAGAATGTCACTCAGTGCCAGCATTTTCGGTACGTAAATCTTTGTTTCCTGTGGCAGTGAGAGCGACCAGAAGTCTGTGGATTTTCCACGCGCTTTATTCGCTTTCATTGCCTTCAGTACACGACCTTCACCACTGTTATACGCCGCGACAGTCAATAACCAGTCGCCGTCAAACATCTTGTTCAGACGTTGCATCATGTCGAGAGCGGCTGTCGTTGAAGCGACAACATCACGACGCGCATCGTAGTTGCGGGTCTGCTTTAAACCATAATTTCGCCCTGTGCTCGGAATGATCTGCCAGATGCCTGCTGCATTGGCGCCAGACGTCGCGTGCGGGTCAAAAGCGCTCTCCACTATGGGTAGTAGTACCAGTTCCATAGGCATGTTACGTTTCTTAACTTGCCCGGCTATCCAGTACATATACGGCTCTGCCCGTAATGTTACATCGTGGAGATAGCTCTTATTTCTCAAATACTTCTGTTTCTGTTCGCGAATCCGGCTGTTTTCCGGAATTCCCATCTTTAGCTCGTCGCCAATAGAGGCCCACAAGTCTTGTTCCTGCGCGAAGGATGTCCCATCGTCCAACCATCGCGCCTGACTCGTAAACTTCCCTGCTTCCCCTTGACCAGCCGCAGAAAGGCTCTGTGCGTGCTGTTGTACGTTGCTGCCGTTTTGTGACTGGCAACCTACAAGCAGGACAGAGGCGAGTAATATCGCTTTTGCCTTCATGTGTGTGTCAATAGTTGCTTAAAAGACGAGCGATGATAACGGCGAAATTTTGAAAAGGCAACCCGCAATTATCTGAAGTTATCTTTCTTTGACCTTAACCATGCAAATCGCGCTTCAGGTTGTAACAAATTTGTTTCTTGATTAATTTTATTAATTAAATCAACATCATCAGTTCTTAAAAATAAATTTATTTGTCGCTCATTTTTCAGAATTACGGGGAGTGTTTTTTGGTTTTTTGCACGTAACTCCTTCACTTTCTGGTAATAATCCTGAATCGCCCGATCCTCAGGCAGCACGCTTGCAGCAAACTTCATATTCCCTAATGTATACTCATGTGCGCAACAAATTACGGTGTCGGCTGGCAACGCATTAATTTTTTGTAAAGATTGATACATTTGTTCTGGCGTGCCTTCAAACAGCCTTCCACAGCCGCCGGAAAACAGCGTGTCGCCACAAAACAGATAAGGTTTGCTGTAGAAACAGAGATGACCGGAAGTGTGACCTGGCGTAGCAAATACGGAAAACTCCCATCCGAGGATGAGGATACTTTCGCCTTCTTCGACAACTTGCGTCGTACCCTTATCCTGTGTCTCTGCTGGTCCGTAGACGGGAAGAAGGGGATAGCGCGCAAGGAGATCGGGAACACCGCCGACATGATCGTGATGGTGATGGGTAAGGAGGATCGCTTCCGGCTGCCAGCCGTTTTCTTTTATCGCGTGCAGGATCGGTGCGGATTCGCCTGGATCAACAATAATGCATCTGCGATCGTCGTCGACTAAAACCCAGATGTAATTGTCCTGAAAGGCGGAAATACTGATAAGATTCATGCATTACCTCTTATAGCGTGGCGGGTGTTTTGATGAAACCGGCAAGGATACCTCAGACTGTCGCACCACCGGAACGTTGGGCAGAGTTGCCCTGGGGTGAATATTATCGCGAGGCCTTAGAGCTTCAGCTTAAACCCTGGCTCGCGAAAATGTATGGTTTTCACCTGCTTAAGATTGGCAATCTGAGCGCAGAAATCAATACCGAAAGCTGCGCTATCTCGCATCAGGTTAGCGTATCGCTTAATGGCTCCCCGGTTCAGGTGAAAGCAGATCCGCTGCATTTGCCGTTCGCGGAAAAATCCATTGATGCCTGTCTGCTCGCCCACACGCTGCCCTGGTGCAGCGATCCCCACCGTCTGCTGCGGGAGGCCGACCGCGTTTTGATTGATGACGGCTGGCTGATCCTGAGCGGTTTTAATCCGCTGAGTCTGATGGGGCTACGTAAACTGACGCCCGTTCTGCGTCGCACGCCGCCTTATAACAGCAGGATGTTTACCATGATGCGCCAGCTGGACTGGCTTTCACTGTTAAATTTCGAAGTGCTGAGCTACGGGGGTTTTCAGGTCATCCCCTGGACGCGTAAAGGCGGGGTCTTATTAAGCACCCATTTACCCGCGCTGGGCTGCATGCAATTTATTGTCGCGCGTAAGAGGACGATCCCCCTTACGCTCAACCCGATGAAGCAAAGCAAATCAAAAACGCGGATCCGCCAGACCGTGGGGGCCACGCGGCAGTACAAAAAACCGTGATCAGGATTCAGGTTGATAACCTGCATCCTCATGGGTCGGGTTGGATGCCGCCGCGCGAGCCAGCTCGTCACAGCGTTCGTTTTCAGGGTGACCGGCGTGCCCCTTTACCCACTCCCATTTGATTTCGTGCTGACCGAGGGCGGCATCAAGACGCTTCCAGAGATCGACATTCTTGACGGGTTTTTTCTCTGCCGTTTTCCAGCCCCGTTTTTTCCAGTTGTGGATCCATTGGGTAATGCCCTGGCGGACATACTGGCTGTCGGTACTCAGCACCACGTCACAATGCTCTTTTAAGGCTTCCAGCGCCACGATGGCCGCCATTAGCTCCATGCGGTTGTTGGTGGTCAGGAAATAGCCTTCACTAAATGTTTTTTCATGCTGGCGATAGCGCATAATGGCGCCATAGCCGCCGGGCCCTGGGTTACCGAGACAAGATCCATCGGTGAAAATTTCTACCTGTTTACGCATCTCTGGTAGACTTCCTGTATTTGAAACGTTCAGTAAAACGATAAGTCTGACATAAATGACCGCTATGAGCACTGCAATTACTCGCCAGATTGTTCTTGATACCGAAACCACCGGTATGAACCAGATTGGCGCCCACTACGAAGGGCACAAAATCATTGAGATTGGTGCCGTTGAAGTGGTGAACCGTCGCCTTACGGGCAACAACTTCCACGTTTACCTTAAACCCGATCGGCTGGTGGACCCGGAAGCGTTCGGCGTTCACGGAATTGCCGATGAGTTTTTGCTGGATAAGCCCACCTTTGCCGACGTCGCAGATGAATTTCTCGACTACATCAGAGGTGCGGAACTTGTCATTCATAACGCGTCGTTCGATATCGGCTTTATGGACTATGAGTTCAGCAAGCTCAACCGTGATATTCCGAAGACGAATACGTTCTGTAAAGTCACGGATAGCCTGGCGCTGGCAAGGAAGATGTTCCCCGGCAAGCGTAACAGTCTTGATGCCCTGTGCTCTCGCTATGAGATAGACAACACCAAGCGAACGCTGCACGGCGCGTTGCTCGATGCCCAGATCCTGGCCGATGTCTACCTGACCATGACCGGCGGGCAAACGTCGATGAAATTCAGTATGGAAAATGAATCCCAGCAGACGCGGGATGAAGGGGGAATTCAGCGCATTGTGCGTCAGGCGAATCGCCTGCGGGTTGTTTTAGCCAGTGATGAAGAACTGATGAACCATGAATCTCGTCTCGATTTAGTGCAGAAGAAGGGCGGAAGCTGTCTGTGGCGCACGTGAAAATGTGCTGAAACGTTTGTTAAATCACCGTTTGGGTGAATTTTGCAGCAAACGATTCAAAACCTGAGAAAAAGCGTTGACGAGTTCAGAGGCAAACCGTAATATTCGCCTCGTTCCCCAAACGGGAACAGTGGAGCGGTAGTTCAGTCGGTTAGAATACCTGCCTGTCACGCAGGGGGTCGCGGGTTCGAGTCCCGTCCGTTCCGCCACTATTCAGGCCCACGTTATTTATAACGTGGGCCTTTTTCATTTCTGCTTTTCCCTGATGTTACGCAAGGCGATAAGCCAGGGTAACATCGCGGGTTGCGTTTATCCGATCGTAAACGGATCTGCATCCTGCCAGGCCGGAAACTTCTCCCGATACTCCTTTAACGCCGTTAACGAGATCTCAGCGTCAATTCGTGTTGCCTGATGCGGCTCGGCGGTGGCAATAATCTCTCCCTGCGGACTGATCACCCGGCTGTCACCGCGATAGTGATGCCCGTTGCCGTCCGTTCCCACGCGGTTACAGCCAACGACATAAGCCTGATTTTCAATCGCGCGCGCGGTCAGTAAAGCCTGCCAGTGCAGGGAGCGTGGGGCGGGCCAGTTGGCGACGTACAACGCCAGGTCATAATCGTTGCGGTTGCGCGACCACACCGGGAAGCGCAGGTCATAGCAGACCAGCGGCAAAATACGCCAGCCGCGCCATTCAAATACCACGCGTTCGCTTCCGGCTTCATAATGTTGATGTTCATCCGCCATGCGGAACAGGTGGCGCTTATCGTAGAAATGGACTTTTCCTTCCGGCTCGACCAGCAGGAAGCGGTTGACCGGTCCGCGCCCGGTCTGGAGTGCGACGCTACCGGCAATCAGCGCATTTGTTTCCTGCGCCCTGGCGTGCATCCAGGCCACCACCTCGTCCTGCGGCATGGACTGTTTTGCTGCCTCCATCGCGAAACCTGTGGTAAACATCTCCGGCAGGACAATCACATCGCGTCCGGTAATCTCTTCCAGCTGGCGATCAAAATGGCGAAGGTTGGCGGGGCCGTCCATCCACACTAAAGGTTGCTGCAAAACAGAAATCTTTAAACCAGGCACGATACAGGCTCCTTAATAAACACTTTTTGACACTGTAGCACGTCATTACCAGAAAATGTGGCAATAAAAAACCCCGCGCGGGGCGGGGTTTGTGGGAGCAAAAGGCCTTATGCCGCTTCAGGTTTGCGGTGTTTCTCTGGCAGCTTTACCGGCTGTGTCGCCAGCTCTTCAGGTTCGAAATCATCCACATTAATACTGCGCAGACGGCTCTCTTCGGCTTTCACCAGAATCGCAGCTTCGCTGTTGTCGATGATGCCACCCGCCAGCGCCTGTTTTGCCAGCTCATCCAGTCGTGTAAACGGCAGGTTTTTGCCCAGCTGTTTGCAGATCTTCTGGTGAATCGGGTCGGCGGCCATCACGTCAAGCAGCGCCTCTTCCAGCAAACCTACCGGGTTATGCGGGGTAGGTGCCAGATATTGACCCCGACCAATACGAGAGCGGGTTGCGCTTGGTACCTGGAGGATTTTTGCCACTTTGTGATCCAGCTTGTCGGACGGCGCCAGGTGATGACGACCGGTCGGGAAGATCACCGCGCGCAGGGCACCCGCTACGAAGCGGTTCGGGAAGTTCGCCAGCAGATCGTCAATCGCCTGTTCGGCCTGATACATCGCATCCTGCACGCCCCAGTGCACCAGCGGCAGATCCGCTTCCTGACGGCCTTCATCGTCGTAGCGTTTCAGCACCGCAGAGGCCAGGAAGATCTGGCTCAGCACATCACCCAGACGGGCGGAGATGCGTTCGCGACGCTTCAGGCTACCGCCCAGCACCGCCATGGAAACGTCAGACAGCAGGGCCAGGTTGGCGCTCAGACGGTTCAGATGCTGGTAGTAACGTTTGGTCGCATCGCCGGTTGGCGTCGCGCTGGTCAGCCCGCGCGTCAGGCCCAGCCAGAAGCTGCGCACCTTGTTACTGCCGACGTGACCGATATGTTTGAACAGCAGCTTGTCGAAGGCATCCAAATCATTATTCTGCGCGGCAGCCATCTCTTCCAGCACGTACGGATGGCAACGAATCGCACCCTGGCCGAAGATCATCATGCTGCGGGTCAGGATGTTTGCCCCTTCCACGGTGATGGCAATCGGCGCACCCTGATAGCCGCGCGCCAGGAAGTTGCCTTCGCCGAGCATGATACCTTTACCGCCTGCGATATCCATTGCATCAATAATTGACTGCTGTGCGCGGTGGGTACAGTGATACTTCACAATCGCTGACAGCACGGCGGGTTTTTCGCCCAGCATAATGCCGTAGGTAATCAGCGAGGCTGCGGCGTCCATCACGTAGGCATTGCCCGCAATACGCGCCAGCGGCTCTTCGATACCTTCCATCTTGCCGATGGAGATTTTGAACTGACGGCGGATATGCGCGTAAGCCCCAATCCCCATCGCCACCGATTTCAGACCGCCTGTTGAGTTCGACGGCAGGGTAATGCCGCGGCCCACAGACAGACATTCCACCAGCATACGCCAGCCCTGCCCGGCCATTTTCGGGCCACCGATGATGTAGTCAATCGGGACAAAGATATCCTGACCGCGGGTAGGACCGTTCTGGAACGGTACGTTCAGCGGGAAGTGACGGCGACCAATTTCAACGCCCGGGGTTGAGGTTGGGATCAGCGCACAGGTAATACCCAGCTCTTCTTCACCGCCCAGCAGTTTTTCCGGGTCAGAGAGTTTGAACGCCAGGCCCAGCACCGTGGCAATAGGTGCGAGGGTGATATAACGTTTGTTCCAGGTCAGGCGCATACCCAGCACCTGCTGGCCCTGCCATTCGCCCATGCAAACCACGCCGGTATCAGGGATTGCGCCGGCATCGGAGCCCGCTTCGGGGCTGGTCAGCGCGAAGCACGGAATTTCCTGACCACGCGCCAGACGCGGCAGGTAGTGATCTTTCTGCTCTTCTGTACCGTAATGCTGTAACAGCTCGCCCGGGCCTAAGGAGTTTGGCACGCCAACGGTGATCGCCAGGATCCCGGAGACACCCGCCAGTTTTTGCAGTACGCGAGCCTGAGCGTAAGCGGAGAATTCCAGACCGCCGTACTCTTTCTTAATGATCATCGCGAAGAAGCGATGCTCTTTCAGGTATGCCCACAGCTCAGGCGGCAGGTCGGCCATTTCGTGAGTGATGGCAAAGTCGTTTGCCATGCGGCACGCTTCTTCTACCGGACCATCAATAAAGGCTTGTTCTTCGGCGGTCAGACGCGGCTGCGGATAGTTGTGAAGCTTTTTCCAGTCGGGGTTGCCCTGGAACAGATCGCCTTCCCACCAGATTGTACCGGCGTCAATCGCTTCTTTCTCTGTACGCGACATCGGCGGCATCACTTTACGGAATCCCCTGAACACCGGCGCAGAGATCATCGACTTACGCATCGGCGTCAGGTTGAACGGCAGCAAAATGATGGCCAGGGGAACAAGGACCCAGATATTCCACAGACCAGCGACGCCAAGTGCAGCCGTCCAGGCCAGAAGAATCAGGCTACTCAGGAATAAACTGACACGGTGATAGAACAACACACCGAGCAGCACAACGGTTGCGAAAATGCTCAAAATCATCATAAAGATAAGCTCCCTTGCTTGTAGGAGGTCTGACCACTTGTGATGATATGGTTGTAGTTGATGTCATTTCCTTTAGCAATGTGTTTACAAAATAATTACAACCTGGTTCACATTGTTCGCGTTTTAGCCGGCACAAAAAATCAAAACGCCGGACGATTCGCATGGCTTTAGCTTCTCGCTTTTACTGCTATCCGGTACACTCCACTGTGTTATTTCATCAATACTGAAGGATTATCCTCATGTACCAGGATCTTATTCGTAACGAACTGAACGAAGCGGCGGAAACGCTGGCGAATTTTCTGAAAGATGATGCCAATATTCACGCTATTCAGCGCGCGGCGGTCCTGCTTGCCGACAGCTTCAAAGCCGGCGGTAAAGCGCTCTCCTGCGGTAACGGCGGTTCCCACTGTGACGCCATGCACTTCGCCGAAGAGCTGACCGGACGCTATCGCGAAAACCGTCCGGGCTACCCGGCGATTGCGATTTCCGACGTGAGCCACATCTCCTGTGTAGGCAACGACTTCGGTTACGACCATATCTTTTCCCGCTACGTTGAAGCCGTAGGCCGTGAAGGCGACGTGCTGCTGGGTATCTCCACGTCCGGTAACTCTGCTAACGTGATCAAAGCGATCGCCGCCGCGCGTGAGAAGGGCATGAAAGTGATCACCCTGACCGGGAAAGATGGCGGTAAGATGGACGGTACAGCGGACATTGAAATCCGTGTACCACACTTCGGTTATGCGGATCGCGTTCAGGAAATTCACATCAAAGTGATCCACATCCTGATCCAACTGATCGAAAAAGAGATGGTTAAGTAAGACTTCGCTGGGGGGCGCCGGTGCCCCCCGCTGTTGTGGAGGTGATCTATGTGCGAACTGCTCGGGATGAGCGCCAATGTGCCAACCGATATCTGCTTTAGTTTTACCGGGCTGGTTCAGCGCGGTGGAGGAACCGGGCCGCATAAAGACGGCTGGGGTATTACCTTCTACGAAGGCAAAGGATGTCGCACGTTTAAAGATCCACAACCCAGCTTTAACTCACCCATTGCCAGACTGGTGCAGGACTATCCTATTAAATCCTGTTCGGTGATCGCCCATATCCGCCAGGCAAATCGCGGCGAAGTGGCGCTGGAAAATACCCATCCGTTTACCCGTGAACTGTGGGGCCGTAACTGGACCTATGCGCACAACGGGCAGCTTTCGGGCTATAAGTCGCTGGAAACCGGCAATTTCCGTCCTGTCGGTGAAACGGACAGCGAAAAAGCATTTTGCTGGCTGCTGCACAAGCTGACCGAGCGCTACCCCCGTACGCCCGGCAACATGACCGCCGTTTTTAAGTACATAGCGTCACTGGCGTCTGAGTTACGCGAGAAGGGCGTCTTTAATATGCTGCTGTCTGACGGGCGCTACGTGATGGCGTTCTGCTCGACGAATCTGTTCTGGATCACCCGACGTGCGCCGTTTGGCGTCGCCACGCTGCTCGATCAGGATGTGGAAATTGATTTTCAGAAGGAGACCACACCGAACGATGTGGTCACTGTCATTGCAACGCAGCCGCTGACCGGCAACGAAACCTGGCAAAAGATCATGCCAGGCGAGTGGGCGCTATTTTGTCTCGGGGACCGCGTAATTTGACGCCAGCTGCGGCTGAACCACTTCATGGCTGAGCGGTTTACTCACCACGTAACGGCCATTGACGATGGACACCACCGGCGGCTTATGGGTCTGCTCGAAGTAGTCATAGCCCGGTTTTAGCTGTTTCCAGAAATCTGTGTAAACAGAGTACTTATGGCGCGCCATGTTCGCATCCGTCATACGGAACGGATAGATGCTGACCTGAACATTCGGCTGGCCGAAGACCAGTGCGCCCGTGACAAACTGGAAGATTTCATCAATGCCGGAATCCGTCATCGCATAACAACCGACTGACACGCAGGCACCGTGAATCATCAGGTATTTCCCTTCGTAACCGTGCGCACGGTCGAAGGCATTGGGGAAACCGATGTTAATCGCTTTATAGAAGCGGCTGTCCGGTTTTAGCTGGTTACGCTGAACGTTGTAAAACCCTTCCGGACTTTTGAAGTCACCCTGGCGCTGTTTCGGCCCCAGCCCGCCAGAATAGTTACAGATTTTGTAGCTATCGAGCAGCTGATACGTCTCGCCCATTTTGACAAACAGATCGAGTGTGCGCTCTTCCTTGAAGATTTGAATATAAACCGGGGATCCCATCAACTGCTGTTTATACTCTTTGCTGACCGGCGTCGTTGAACTATTACTGCCAAGCAGCCCGGCAAACGACATGCACGGTATCAGAAGCATCGCAATGAACAATGCGATTTTACGCATACTACTGGTTCCTTGATAAAACAATGACCAACTTGCCAGAACGGCAAAAGACACCCGAAATCAGACTAATCTGGACAGGAGCGCTCACATTAGCACCGATGGAGATTTTCGCAAGAGCCAACCTTTGCGTTTACAAATTAGTTTTACTTTATAACCCATTCATAATGTCCTGACTCCAGGAACTTTGCGCAATAGCTCGCATTTCGGCGCGCCAGACGGCGGATTTACTGCCCCTGGCAGGGCCGAAAATGGTACACTCCGGCCTCTCTGGATTGTTGTTCATGGATACCTGCTAACCACATGTTTAGAATCAGAAAAGGACTCGATCTGCCAATCTCTGGCGTGCCTGAACAGCACGTCACCACCGGCGCCAGTATTCATCATGTCGCTATTGTAGGTGATGATTACGTGGGCATGCGTCCCGCGATGCTGGTACAGGAAGGCGATCGCGTAATAAAAGGCCAGGCGCTCTTCGAGGATAAAAAAAATCCTGGCGTTATGTTTACAGCCCCAGCCAGCGGCACCGTTGTCGCCATCCATCGTGGTGAGCGTCGTGTCCTGCAATCGGTTGTTATTCAAATTGAAGGCGATGAGAAACGCGAATTTGCGCGTTTTGACGCCGCCGATCTTGCCACCCTCAGCCACGACGCGGTGCAGACGCAACTGCTGGAGTCGGGACTGTGGACGGCGCTTCGCACGCGCCCCTATAGCAAAACGCCCGTGCCAGGCACTGTGCCGGCCGCTATCTTCGTTACGGCCATCGACACCAACCCGCTCAGCGCAGATCCGCAGCCTCTTATTCTGGCGGAACGAAACGCTTTCGATGCCGGCCTCACCGTGTTAACGCGCCTGACGCCGGGCAAAGTGCATGTCTGCCAGGCCAGCGGCGGTAAGCTGGGCGGGCATCCGCAAGGGCAGGTGGCCTTTAATGAATTTGCCGGCCCGCATCCGGCCGGGCTGGTGGGAACGCATATTCATTTCCTGGAGCCGGTAAGCCTGACGAAACAGGTCTGGCATCTTAATTATCAGGACGTGATCGCTATCGGTAAGCTGTTCACCACGGGTGAGCTGTGCGCAGAACGCATTATTGCCATCGGCGGCCCTCAGGCAACCCAACCGCGTCTGGTTCGCACGCTGCTTGGGGCGGACCTGACGGCGCTGTTGGCTGGCGAAACGAAAGAGGGTGAAAACCGTATTATTTCCGGTTCGGTGCTGAGCGGCAGGCACGCGACAGGCCCGATGGCCTGGCTGGGTCGTTTCCATCTTCAGGTGAGCGTTGTGCTTGAAGGACGCGAGAAAGAGCTGTTCGGCTGGGTACTGCCTGGTGCAGAAAAATACTCGGTAACGCGCACCACGCTCGGCCACTTCCTGCGTCGTAAGCTGTTTAACTTCTCCACCAGCACCAACGGCGGTGAGCGCGCCATGGTTCCGATTGGCAACTACGAACGCGTGATGCCGCTGGATATTCTGCCCACCGTGCTGCTGCGCGATCTCCTGGCCGGCGATACCGACGGTGCCCAGGCGCTGGGCTGTCTGGAGCTGGACGAAGAAGATCTGGCGCTGTGTACCTATGTGTGTCCAGGTAAATACGAATATGGGCCCGTATTGCGCGAGGTGTTAACCCGCATTGAGCAGGAAGGATAACCATGGGCTTAAAACACCTCTTTGAAAAAATTGAGCCGCACTTTACCGAAGGGAAGCTCAAAAAGTACTACCCGCTGTATGAAGCGACAACGACCATTTTCTACACGCCGGGTCTGGTGACGAAAGGCGCGGCGCACGTTCGCGACGCCATCGACCTCAAGCGAATGATGATTCTGGTCTGGTTTGCGGTCTTCCCGGCCATGTTCTGGGGGATGTATAATGTTGGGTTGCAAACTATTCCGGCGCTGCACCATATGTACGATGCAGAGCAGCTGGCGCAGGTGATTCAGTCTGACTGGCACTATCGTCTGGCGCAGTCGCTGGGGGTGAGCTTTGCGGCAGATGCCGGCTGGGTCAGCATGATGACGCTGGGCGCTGTCTTCTTCCTCCCTATCTATATGACTGTCTTTATCGTGGGCGGTTTCTGGGAGGTGCTGTTCGCTATTATTCGCAAACATGAGATCAACGAGGGCTTCTTTGTCACCTCTATTCTGTTTGCGCTGATTGTCCCGCCAACGCTGCCGCTCTGGCAGGCGGCGATGGGGATCAGCTTTGGCGTGGTGATTGCCAAGGAGATCTTCGGTGGGACCGGACGCAACTTCCTCAACCCGGCGCTGGCAGGGCGCGCGTTCCTGTTCTTTGCTTATCCGGCGCAAATCTCGGGAGACCTGGTGTGGACGGCAGCAGACGGATTCTCCGGCGCGACGCCACTTTCACAGTGGGCGGCAGGCGGCGGCGAAACGCTGGTCAACAATGCAACCGGACAGCCTGTCACCTGGTTTGATGCGTTTATCGGCAATATTCCGGGCTCCATCGGTGAAGTGTCTACCCTGATGATTTTGATCGGCGGGGCCATCATCCTCTTTGGCCGCGTGGCGTCCTGGCGCATTGTCGCTGGCGTCATGCTCGGGATGGTACTCACCGCCACGCTTTTCAACTTCATTGGTTCAGACACAAACCCGATGTTCTCCATGCCGTGGTACTGGCACCTCGTGCTGGGAGGCTTTGCGTTTGGCATGATGTTCATGGCCACCGATCCGGTCTCGGCTTCGTTTACCGACAGAGGTAAATGGTGTTACGGCGTGCTCATTGGGGTGATGTGTGTACTGATTCGCGTGGTCAACCCGGCCTATCCGGAAGGGATGATGTTGGCCATTCTGTTTGCCAATCTGTTTGCGCCGCTGTTCGACTACCTGGTCGTGCGCGCCAACATTAAGCGGAGGAAGGCGCGTGGCTGAGATCAAAAATAACGACAGCATCAGCAAAACGCTGCTGGTGGTGCTGGTACTGTGTCTGGTCTGTTCCATTGTCGTGGCCGGTTCTGCCGTAGGGTTAAAACCGCTACAGCAGGAGCAACGAGCGCTGGATAAACAGCGTAACATCCTGGCCGTGGCCGGGCTGATGCAGGAAGGCATGACGAAGGATGACGTCGCAGCGGTGTTTGCCGAACGTATTACCGCACGGCTGGTGGATTTAAAAACCGGGGAGTTAATGGAAAAAGACCCGGCGAAATACAACCAGGCGCTGGCGCTAAAAGATCCGCAGATGAGCACCACGCTTGACGCCTCGCAGGATCCGGCAGGCATTAAGCGCCGCAGCAATGTCGCGGAGATTTACCTCGTCCGTGACGAGCAAAAGCGCATCCAGGAAATCGTGTTGCCCATCTATGGCAACGGTTTATGGTCAATGATGTACGCCTTTGTGGCGTTGGATACCGATGGTCGTACGGTCAAAGGCATTACTTATTACGATCAGGGCGAAACACCAGGGCTGGGGGGCGAAGTTGAGAACCCTAACTGGCGGGCACAGTTTGTTGGTAAAAAAGTGCTCGACGACAACGGCCAGCCTGCGCTGAAGGTGGTGAAAGGGGGTGCGCGTCCCGGCGATGAATTTGCCGTTGATGGCCTTTCCGGCGCCACGCTCACCTCTAACGGTGTGCAGCACAGCTTTGATTTCTGGATGGGTGAACTGGGCTTTGGTCCCTTCCTGAAGAATGTACGTGAAGGAGCGCTGAAAAATGGCTGATACGGGTGAACTGAAAGAAGTTAAAAAGGTATTGATTGGCCCGCTGTTAGCCAATAACCCGATAACGCTACAGGTGCTGGGGGTGTGCTCGGCGCTGGCGGTGACCACCAAGCTGGAAACGGCGGTGGTCATGACGCTGGCGGTAACGCTGGTGACAGCGTTTTCCAGCATGTTTATCTCAATGATCCGCCACCACATACCCAACAGCGTGAGGATCATCGTGCAGATGGCGATCATCGCCTCGCTGGTGATCGTGGTCGATCAGCTCCTGCGCGCCTTCGCCTATGAAACCTCGAAGCAGCTTTCGGTGTTTGTCGGCCTGATAATCACCAACTGCATCGTGATGGGGCGTGCTGAAGCCTATGCGATGAAAATGCCACCGCTGGCGAGCTTTATGGACGGTATCGGCAACGGCCTGGGTTACGGCGTGATCCTGTTGACGGTCGGTTTCCTGCGCGAACTTATTGGCAGCGGCAAGCTGTTTGGCATCCCGGTGCTGGATACGGTACAGAACGGCGGCTGGTATCTGCCGAACGGCCTGTTCCTGCTGGCCCCAAGCGCATTTTTCATTATCGGTTTGCTGATCTGGCTAATTCGTACGTTGAAGCCTGAACAGCAGGAAAAGGAGTAACCGACAATGGCTCATTACCTGAGTTTATTTGTGCGCGCGGTGTTTGTTGAAAACATGGCGCTCGCTTTCTTCCTGGGCATGTGTACCTTCCTTGCCGTTTCTAAAAAGGTATCGACGGCATTTGGTCTGGGCGTGGCAGTTACCGTTGTGCTGGGGCTTTCCGTTCCCATTAACAACCTGGTCTTCAACTTCGTGCTGCGCGATGGCGCGCTGGTGGAGGGGGTTGATCTTAGCTTCCTGAACTTCATCACCTTTATTGGGGTGATTGCGGCGCTTGTTCAGATCCTGGAGATGATCCTCGATAAATACTTCCCGTCGCTGTACAACGCGCTGGGGATCTTCCTGCCGCTGATCGCCGTGAACTGCGCCATTTTTGGCGGCGTCTCGTTTATGGTTCAGCGCGATTACAACTTCAGTGAATCGGTTGTGTATGGTTTCGGTTCCGGTATCGGCTGGATGCTGGCGATTGTCACCATGGCGGGGATCCGCGAAAAAATGAAATATGCCAACGTACCTGCGGGGCTTCGTGGCTTAGGGATCACCTTTATCACCACCGGCCTGATGGCGTTGGGCTTTATGTCCTTCTCCGGTGTGCAGCTATAAGGGCTAACAGATGGAAATTATTCTTGGCGTGGTGATGTTCACGCTGATAGTACTGGTGCTGTCAGGGCTGATCCTGGCGGCGCGTGCGAAGCTGGTCAATTCCGGGGATGTGATCATTGATATCAATGACGATCCGCAGAATCAGATCCGTACCCCGGCAGGGGATAAGCTGCTTAACACGCTCTCCGGCAACGGGATTTTTGTCTCGTCTGCCTGTGGCGGCGGTGGATCCTGTGGCCAGTGCCGTGTGACGGTGAAAGAGGGCGGCGGTGATATTCTGCCTACGGAACTGTCGCATATCACGAAGCGTGAAGCGAAAGAGGGATGCCGTCTGGCGTGTCAGGTCGCTGTGCGCCAGAACATGAAAATTGAGCTGCCGGAGGAGATCTTCGGTGTGAAAAAATGGGAGTGCGAAGTTATCTCTAACGATAATAAAGCCACATTCATCAAAGAGCTCAAGCTGCGTGTCCCTGAAGGGGAGAGCGTTCCGTTCCGTGCGGGTGGGTATATCCAGATTGATTGTCCGGCACACACCGTCGCGTATGCTGACTTCGACGTGCCCGAGGAATACCGGGCAGACTGGGATAAATTTAACCTCTTCCGCTTTGTTTCCGAGGTAAAAGAGCCCGCGCTTCGCGCCTATTCCATGGCTAACTATCCGGAAGAGAAGGGCATTATTATGCTCAACGTGCGTATCGCCACGCCGCCACCGAATGTGCCTGATGCACCCCCTGGCGTCATGTCGTCGTATATCTGGTCCCTCAAGCCTGGCGACAAAGTGACGATTTCCGGCCCGTTTGGGGAGTTCTTCGCCAAAGATACCGATGCGGAGATGGTCTTTATCGGCGGCGGTGCGGGTATGGCGCCGATGCGTTCGCATATTTTTGACCAGCTCAAACGACTTGGCAGCAAGCGTAAGATCAGCTTCTGGTACGGGGCGCGTTCACTGCGCGAAATGTTCTATGACGATGAGTTTGAACAACTGGCGCGTGATAACCCTAACTTTACCTTCCATGTGGCGCTATCCGATCCGCAGCCGGAAGATAACTGGACAGGCTATACGGGCTTCATCCACAACGTGCTGTATGAAAATTACCTCAAACAGCACCCGGCACCGGAAGACTGCGAGTTCTATATGTGTGGTCCACCAATGATGAACGCCGCCGTGATTAAGATGCTAAAAGATCTTGGTGTGGAAGATGAGAACATCATGCTCGATGATTTCGGAGGCTGATTATGCTGACTTTTCTGGCGACCTTTGCGGTGTTTGTGCTGGTGATCTTCGGCATGTCCTTAGGCTGGATCATCAAGCGTAAAAGCATTCAGGGCAGTTGCGGAGGCATCTCTTCTATCGGAATGGAAAAAGTGTGCGATTGTCCGGAGCCGTGCGATGCGCGGAAAAAGCGGATGGCTCGCGAGCAGCAACGCATTATTTAGTTTTCCAGGTCGGGTAAGGCACCCCGCCACCCGACAATTCCTGCACGCACTTCTCAACCCTCATTTGTTTACTGTATACTTATCCAGTAATGAGTGAGGGCTTACTATGCGCAAAATAATCCATGTCGATATGGACTGCTTTTTTGCCGCAGTGGAGATGCGTGACAACCCGGCGCTGCGGGATATTCCCATCGCCATTGGCGGCAGCCGGGTTCAGCGCGGTGTCATCAGCACCGCCAACTATCCTGCTCGCAAATACGGCGTGCGCAGCGCCATGCCGACAGCGATGGCGCTGAAACTGTGCCCGCATCTCACTCTTTTGCCCGGACGTTTTGATGCTTATAAAGAAGCATCGAGCCACATTCAGGAGATCTTCTCCCGCTACACCTCACTGATTGAACCGTTATCGCTGGATGAAGCCTATCTGGATGTCACCCACAGCGTGCACTGCCACGGCTCCGCCACCCTGATGGCGCAGGAGATCCGCCAGACTATTTTTAACGAGCTGAACCTGACGGCATCGGCAGGCGTCGCGCCGGTAAAGTTTCTCGCCAAAATCGCCTCCGATTTGAATAAGCCCAACGGCCAGTACGTTATCACTCCGGAAGAGGTTCCGGCGTTTTTAAAGACGCTGCCGCTCAGCAAAATCCCCGGCGTGGGCAAAGTCTCCGCCGCGAAGCTGGAAAGTATGGGGCTACGCACCTGCGAAGACGTTCAGCGCAGCGATCTGGCGCTGCTGCTTAAGCGTTTTGGCAAGTTTGGCCGCGTACTGTGGGAACGCAGTCAGGGCATTGATGACCGGGATGTGAACAACGAACGGCTGCGTAAATCGGTCGGCGTTGAACGCACGCTCAGCGAAGATATCCATGACTGGACCGAGTGTGAAACCATTATTACGGAACAGCTTTATCCTGAGCTTGAACGACGCTTACTGAAGGTCAAACCGGATCTGCTTATTGCCCGACAGGGCATCAAACTGAAATTTAACGATTTTCAGCAGACGACGCAGGAGCACGTCTGGCCACGCCTCAACAAAGAGGATCTTATCGCGACGGCAAAAAAGGCATGGGAAGAACGGCGGGGCGGACGAGGGGTGAGGCTGGTGGGGCTGCACGTCACCTTGCTGGATCCGCAGCTGGAACGTCAGCTGGTGTTGGGACTGTAGATTACGCTAATCGTAAGCCCGGCAAGCGTAGCGCCACCGGGCATCAAACGGCTAATTACTTAACAGGAATTGCTTTCAGCAGCTCAGTCAGCAGCGTCCAGTAGTGACCGACGCTTTCAATGTGAACCTGCTCATCCGGGGAGTGTGGCCCGGTGATGGTTGGCCCGATAGAGACCATGTCCATATCCGGATACGGTTTCTTGAACAGACCACATTCGAGACCCGCATGAATAACCTGAATGTTCGGGGTGCTGTTGAACAGTCGCTGATAAGTTTCACGCACCAGTGCCATGACCGGAGAACTTGCATCCGGCTGCCAGCCCGGGTAGCTGCCTTTTGCAGACGTTTTCGCACCGGCCAGCGTGCCCAGAGATTCCAGCATGCTCACAACGTACTCTTTACCGCTGTCGATCAGGGAACGGATCAGGCAGATGATCTCTGCGCTGTCGTCACCCATGGTCACCACGCCCACGTTCAGGGAGGTTTCCACCACGCCTTTTGCCACGTCAGAGTTGCGGATCACGCCGTTTGGCGTTGCGTTCAGCAGCTGGACGAACGTGTCACGAGACTGTGCGGTCAGCGCGGCTTTATCCGTCGTAACGGACTCCAGCACCACCGTCAGGTTTTTCTCTTTTGCAGACAGTTCGTTTTTCAGGATCTCCAGATACACGCTGGAGAGTTTTTTCAGCTCGTCCGCTTTCGCCGCAGGTACCGCCACGGTAGCGAAGGCTTCGCGAGGGATCGCGTTACGCAGAGTACCGCCGTTGAAGTCCACCAGGCGCAGATCCAGTTCAGCGGCATGGCCCGCCAGGAAACGCGCCAGCAGTTTGTTGGCGTTGCCCAGGCCCAGGTGAATATCACCGCCGGAGTGACCGCCTTTCAGCCCTTTCAGCGTCAGCTTAAAGGTCTCGAATCCGGAAGGGATCGCTTCGCGGGACAGCGGCAGGGTAGAGATGAAATCGATCCCGCCCGCGCAGCCCATGTAGATCTCACCTTCTTCTTCGGAGTCGGTGTTGATCAGAATGTCCGCTTGCAGCCAGTTTGCCTGAAGACCGAACGCGCCATCCATGCCCGCTTCTTCAGTCATGGTCAGCAGCACTTCCAGCGGACCGTGTTCAACGCTGTCGTCAGCCAGCACGGCCAGCGCGGAAGCCATACCAATGCCGTTATCTGCGCCCAGGGTCGTGCCGCGCGCCTTCACCCACTCGCCGTCGATGTACGGCTGAATCGGGTCTTTTGTGAAGTCGTGAACGGTGTCGTTGTTTTTCTGCGGAACCATGTCCAGGTGCGCCTGCAATACCACTGGCTTACGGTTTTCCATACCTGCGGTGGCAGGTTTGCGGATAAGAATATTGCCAACCTGGTCGCGCTCAGCGTGCAGACCTTTTTCCTTTGCCCAGCCCATAATATGTTCGGCAAGCTGTTCTTCGTGATAGGAAGGGTGCGGAATGGAGCAGATTTTGGCAAAAATATCCCACAGCGGCTGTGGAGATAATTGAGACAGTTCAGACACGATAGGTCTCCTTGTCGATGCGCTGCAAAACAATGTTGCAGGTCACAGGGTTAGCAGGTTGATTGTTACCACAAGTCAGGCTTGCGAGATGCAACTGAGAATACCACTTTCTCCCGTGGCTGGTAGCATTAAGCATGTAAAAACTCAGGCTCATGGCGCGTAACACTGGTTTTTAGTGCGTCAGATCTCTATAATCTCGCGCAACCTGGTTCACCCTCATTTTTTTAAGCCGTATATAAACAGGCTGGGACACTTCACATGAGCGAAAAATACGTCGTCACCTGGGACATGTTGCAGATTCACGCACGCAAACTGGCTGCGCGTCTGATGCCTTCCGAACAGTGGAAAGGCATTATTGCCGTCAGCCGTGGCGGTCTGGTACCGGGGGCGCTGCTGGCACGTGAGCTGGGTATTCGTCATGTCGATACCGTATGTATCTCCAGCTACGATCACGACAACCAGCGCGAACTGAAAGTGCTGAAACGCGCGGAAGGCGACGGTGAAGGCTTTATCGTTATCGACGATCTGGTGGACACCGGCGGTACTGCGGTGGCTATCCGCGAAATGTATCCAAAAGCGCACTTCGTCACTATCTTCGCGAAACCAGCGGGTCGCCCACTGGTTGATGATTACGTCATTGATATCCCGCAGGATACCTGGATTGAACAGCCATGGGATATGGGCGTGGTCTTCGTACCGCCTATCTCTGGCCGTTAATTTCAGTACGTAACTTTACACGCCCGGTTATGCCGGGCGTTGTTCTTTTTAGCCTGCCAGGCGTTACAATGGTCTTCATATGACGTATCCATGGAGGCAACGCAATGACGCAGGCGAATCTTACCGAAACTCTCTTCAAACCCCGTTTCAAGCACCCTGAAACGTCGACGCTGGTGCGTCGGTTTAATCCGGGGACAATGCCTGCCGTTCAGTCAGCGTTAGACGGTAAGAACGTGCCCCACTGGTATCGAATGATTAACCGCCTGATGTGGATCTGGCGCGGCATCGATCCGCGTGAAATCCTCGACGTGCAGGCGCGTATCGTGATGAGCGAGTCCGAGCGTACCGACAGCGATCTCTACGATACGGTGGTGGGCTACCGTGGTGGAAACTGGATCTACGAATGGTCAAAGCAGGCCATGCTCTGGCAGCAAAAAGCGAGCCAGGAAAAAGATGCCACTCTCAGCGGCAAGCACTGGCTGCATGCGGCAAATCTGTACAGCATCGCTGCATATCCGCATCTGAAAGGCGACGAACTGGCAGAGCAGGCCCAGGCGCTGGCAAACCGGGCTTATGAAGAGGCCGCCCAGCGGCTGCCTGGCCGGATGCGTGAAATTGAGTTCGCCATTCCCGGCGGCAGCCCGGTGACCGGATTCCTGCATATGCCGGAGGGGGAAGGGCCGTTCCCGACGGTTCTGATGTGCGGTGGCCTGAACTCGTTACAAATCGACTATTACAGCCTGTATGAGCGCTACTTTGCCCCAAAAGGGATCGCCATGCTGACGCTCGATATGCCTTCCATTGGTTTTTCATCCAAATGGAAACTTACGCAAGACTCCAGCCTGCTGCACCAGCATGCATTAAAAGCGCTGGAGAATATCCCCTGGGTTGACCACACCCGGGTAGGCGCGTTTGGCTTCCGCTTTGGCGCTAACGTCGCGGTACGGCTGGCCTACCTTGAATCTTCACGCCTGAAGGCCGTCGCCTGTCTTGGCCCGGTGGTGCATGCTCTGTTAAGCGATCCTGCGCGTCAGGGTAGCGTTCCTGAGATGTATCTGGACGTGCTGGCGAGCCGACTTGGCATGCATGATGCTTCAGATGAAGCGTTGCGCATTGAACTTAATCGTTATTCATTAAAAACGCAGGGCTTACTCGGCCGCCGCTGCCCAACCCCGATGATGTCCGGTTTCTGGAAGAACGATCCGTTTAGCCCTGAAGAGGAGTCACGCTTAATCACGTCGTCATCTTCTGACGGTAAATTGCTGGAGGTACCCTTCAGCCCGGTGTACCAGAATTTTGACAAAGCGCTGAAAGAGATCACACGCTGGATCACGCAGAGATTGTGTTAATAGTTTGCTAAATTTCGTTGGTTTGGTAAAACAGTGCTTCACAAAAGGAGATCGCAATGACGTTACCGAGTGGACACCCGAAAAGTAGACTGATTAAGAAGTTCATGGCTCTTGGCCCGTATATTCGAGAAGAGCAGTGTGAAGAGAATCGCTTTTTTTTCGACTGCCTGGCTGTTTGCGTCAACGTGAAGCCTGCACCCGAAAAACGTGAGTTCTGGGGCTGGTGGATGGAAATGGAAGCACAGGAAAACCGTTTTACCTATAGCTATCAGTTTGGCCTGTTTAATAAAGACGGGCACTGGCAGGCGACGAGCATCAAAGATCAGGAAGTGATCGATCGCCTGGAGCATACGCTAAAAGAATTTCACGGCAAAGCTCGCGACCTGCTGGCAACGCTGGATCTGAAGCTGGAGCCTGCGGACGATTTTTCCAGCGAAGCGGTGAAACTGAGAGCCTGATGATGTCACAGCGCCGGGTGGCGGCTACGCCTTACCCGGCATGAAAAATGTACTATCCCGTATGCCCGGTAAGCACAGCGTCACCGGGCACAAAAAAACCGGCTCAGCGCCGGTTTTTTTATTACCACAACATCAGAACTGGTAGGTCATGCCCAGCGCAACGATATCATCGCTGCTTACGCCCAGTTTATTATCGTCATCGATCTGGTTGATCTTATAATCAACAAACGCAGACATATTTTTGTTGAAATAATATGTCGCACCTACGTCGATGTATTTCACGATATCTTCATCGCCGATACCTTCGATATCTTTGCCTTTAGACTGCACGTAACCCAGAGATGGACGCAGACCAAAGTCAAATTGATATTGCGCGACCACTTCGAAGTTTTGCGCTTTATTTGCAAGGCCACCGGAAATAGGGGCCATATTGCGGGTTTCGGAATAGATAGTGGCCAGATAAATATCGTTGGCATCATATTTCAAACCGGTTGCCCAGCCTTCTGCTTTTTTACCTTCGCCGCGTGCCTGAAGGTTTTGATCGTTAGTGCGATCGGAGCTGGCATACGCACCAATCACAGAAAAATCGCTGCCGCCGAAGTCATAGCTCAGGGAGGTACCGAAGCCGTCACCGTTTTGCTTCTTCACGTCGCGGTTTTCATTTTTGCCCTGGTATTGCAGGGTCATGTTCAGGCCGTCAACCAGGCCAAAGAAATCGGTATTACGGTATGTGGCCAGACCGGAGGCGCGTTTCGTCATGAAGTTATCGGTCTGCGCCAGGCCGTCACCGCCGAACTCCGGGAACATATCGGTGTATGCGGCGACGTCATACAGCGCGCCCAGGTTACGGCCGTAATCCAGTGAGCCGAAGTCTTTCAGTTTCAGCCCGGCAAATGCCAGACGTGTTTTTTGAGAAGAGTCGCTCTCAGCTTTGTTACCTGCGAACTCAGCTTCCCAACGTCCGTAGCCCGTCAGCTGATCGTTAATCTGCGTTTCACCCTTAAAGCCGAAACGAACGTAAGTCTGGTCACCATCCTTAGCGTCATCATCACTGATGTAGTGCATTGCTTTTACTTTGCCGTACACGTCCAGTTTATTCCCGTTTTTATTATAAACTTCTGCTGCCTGAACAGATGCGGAAGCAACTACGCCCATTACCACTAATGCCAGAGTGCTCTTTTTCATTTTCAATCCTGATTTTATAAAAACGCGCTAATATTCGCTGAGTAATAAGATTCGACTTATTACCCCGTGAAAAACAGGAAGGGTTTTATCGTTCGTGGGTGAAAGTTTTATGACAAAGTAAGAATATGTCTAAAAAAGTATGTTTTAATTTTTCGGTAATAAAATTGTCAAAATCTGCCGCTACGCTTCCTGATCCCGCGCAACAAAGTGACGGGTCATGCGCTAAGGCAGTTGGCAACGGAGCTGACACCTGTTAAAACGTCTGACTGACATCATTTTCCCTTATTGTTGAACGGCAGAGAATCATGAGTGACAGCCAGACGCTGGTGGTAAAACTCGGTACCAGTGTGTTAACAGGCGGATCGCGCCGCCTGAATCGTGCCCATATCGTTGAGCTTGTACGTCAGTGCGCTCAGTTGCATGCCGCAGGGCATCGTATTGTGATTGTGACTTCCGGGGCGATTGCCGCCGGGCGTGAACACCTGGGCTACCCCGAACTCCCCGCGACGATCGCCTCCAAACAGCTGCTGGCCGCCGTGGGACAAAGCCGACTCATACAGCTCTGGGAACAACTGTTCTCCATCTACGGCATTCACGTCGGGCAGATGCTGCTGACGCGTGCGGATATGGAAGACAGAGAACGTTTCCTGAACGCCCGCGATACGCTGCGTGCGCTGCTGGATAACCATATCGTTCCGGTCATTAACGAAAACGACGCTGTTGCCACCGCTGAAATCAAAGTAGGCGACAACGATAACCTCTCTGCGCTGGCGGCGATCCTGGCAGGGGCCGATAAGCTGCTGCTTCTGACCGATCAGCAGGGGCTGTTTACCGCTGACCCGCGCTCTAATCCACAGGCTGAACTGATCAAAGACGTTCACGGCATTGACGATGCGCTGCGCGCCATCGCGGGTGACAGCGTTTCTGGTCTGGGAACCGGCGGTATGGGCACCAAGCTCCAGGCCGCGGACGTGGCGTGCCGGGCCGGTATCGACACCATCATCGCCGCGGGCAGCCGTCCGGGCGTGATCGGTGATGTGATGGAAGGCATCTCTGTGGGCACTCGCTTCCACGCCCAGGCGTCCCCGCTGGAAAACCGAAAACGCTGGATCTTTGGTGCGCCCCCGGCTGGCGAACTGACCGTGGATGAAGGCGCGACCGCCGCTATTCTGGAAAGAGGAAGCTCGTTACTTCCAAAAGGAATTAAAAGCGTGACAGGCAACTTCTCGCGTGGTGAAGTGATCCGAATCCGTAACCTTGAAGGTCGCGACATCGCTCATGGCGTAAGTCGTTATAACAGCGACGCGTTGCGTCGGATTGCTGGTCACCATTCCCAGCAGATCGACGCCATCCTGGGCTATGAATATGGCCCGGTTGCCGTGCATCGTGACGACATGATTATTCGTTAAGGAGCCAGAACATGCTGGAACAAATGGGCGCAGCCGCGAAAGCCGCCTCTTATAAACTGGCGCTCCTTTCCAGCCGCGAGAAAAATCGCGTGCTGGAAAAAATCGCTGATTATCTGGAATCTCAGTCGCAGGAAATTTTGCTCGCCAACGAGCAGGATCTGCTGGAAGCGCGTCGCAACGGCTTGAGTGAAGCGATGCTCGATCGTCTGGCGCTGACCCCGGCGCGTCTGAAAGGTATCGCCGACGACGTCCGTCAGGTGTGCAACCTCCCCGACCCGGTAGGGCAGGTGATTGACGGTGGGGTGCTCGACAGCGGGTTACGCCTTGAGCGTCGCCGCGTGCCGCTCGGCGTCATTGGTGTGATTTACGAAGCGCGTCCAAACGTGACGGTGGATGTCGCCTCCCTGTGCCTGAAGACCGGTAACGCCGCCATCCTGCGTGGCGGGAAGGAGACCTGGCGCACCAACGCCGCGACGGTAAACGTCATTCAGCAGGCGCTGGAGGAGTGTGGTTTACCGGCGGGTGCCGTGCAGGCGATTGAAAGCCCCGACCGTGCGCTGGTCAACGAGATGCTGCGCATGGACAAATACATCGACATGCTCATCCCACGCGGCGGCGCGGGCTTGCACAAGCTGTGCCGTGAGCAATCTACCATTCCGGTGATCACCGGCGGTATTGGCGTATGCCATATCGTGGTGGATGACACCGCGGAGATCGAACCTGCGCTGAAGATTATCGTCAACGCTAAAACACAGCGTCCAAGCACCTGTAATACGGTGGAAACGTTGCTGGTGCATCAGGGCATCGCCAGTACCTTCCTGCCAGCGCTGAGCAAGCAGATGGCGGAAAGTGGCGTCACGTTGCATGCGGACGAGAAGGCTTTCGCCCTGCTGAAAGACGGTCCGGCGAAGGTCGTTCCGGTTAACGCGGAGCAGTACGACGATGAGTATTTGTCGCTGGATCTGAACGTGAAGGTGGTTGCGGATCTCGATGACGCTATTGCACACATTCGTGAACACGGAACCCAGCATTCTGACGCGATCCTGACGCGCACCCTGCGCAATGCCGATCGTTTTGTGAATGAAGTGGATTCGTCTGCGGTTTACGTGAATGCCTCGACGCGCTTCACCGATGGCGGCCAGTTTGGTCTGGGCGCGGAGGTGGCTGTGAGCACACAGAAGCTGCATGCCCGCGGTCCGATGGGGCTGGAAGCACTGACCACCTACAAGTGGATCGGCTTCGGTGATGATACCATTCGTGCATAAATAATCGCGGGTGATGCAAAAATAGCCGTTTGATTCAAAAGGGCATTGACGCATCACCTGGTTAGATCTACTCTTTTGCCCCGTGGTTACGCTCGTAACCGGCCTTTCAGGGCCGATATAGCTCAGTTGGTAGAGCAGCGCATTCGTAATGCGAAGGTCGTAGGTTCGACTCCTATTATCGGCACCATCAACAGAAAATCCCGTAAAAACAGCATTCTTTAGCATGTTTATCTAACGGTTTGTAACTTCTGTTCTAACGTCTGTTAGCACTGGTAAACGCCTTTGCGTTGTATCGGCTCAAGTATTGTACAACGTACTGGCGGGTAGTTACCAGGCTCAAGCCCGAACAGCATTAGAAATTATGCCATCCCTTGAAGCTAAAAGAGTTGCCGGACTCTCTAAACACATCACTTGAACCCTTAGCGATACGTTCCGCGCTTCGTGCGGCGCTCAATGATGCTACACGTCGAGATGACGTTGCAGAGAATAAACAGGCGTAATGTTGGGAAGACTAACCGGATCGGGAAAGAATCCGGCTCTGCCACGGTTTCGATCACCGGAGTATAACGATCACCTGATAAGAGAACGTGCTAAGGCTTTATCCTCCCTGCGAAGGGATTACACCCTGCGGAAGCGCTACGCGCCGCCTTTTCTTATGTGCCCAACACGGCACGTAATGGTCATCCATTATCTGCACGATTGTAACTTTCGTTGTACTGTCTCTCTGCTGTACGTTGAGCGCTGGCAGATTCAGCGGAGGTGATATCATGTCAAAAGCCACGAATAAGGCAGCCACTAAGCGCAACAACCGTAAGATTCACGCTCGTAAATTCCTTGCTACGCCAGAAGGTAAAGCTTGGCTTGCTAAGAAGCAGGAAGAGCGAGAGGAAATCAAGCTGGCGCGAACGGCTAACAACATGTTTTAAGCTACCCATCACGGTGCTAAATGGCTTATATCGTCTAAAATCTATTAGTTGCACAATTTAGTGGGCTCTTTCTTTGGAGACACTCACCTTGACTGGAGAGCAACGAGATTTTGTTGAGTCAATGTATCAGGATAATACTAACAGTAGGGGGATGGTAATGACCAATAAGCAGTTACGTATCCACTATGGGTTTCATGGAAAACATAAAGAGAAAATTATTGAATGGGACGGATGTGATCAAATCAATACCGTGTTGTCAGCGCTTGTTGAAGATTTGAATATACCGACAGCTACTCAGACAGTTAACCTCCTTGAGCATGGCATTGATGATGTGTTCTTCTTTGATGAAGTAAGCAAAAAGTGGGAAGAGATCCCTACAAAATGGTTGGCAAGGGCATAAGGGGGCGATGTCCCCTTTATTTTATTTTTTAATATCGCCAGTACATTGATACTCCATTGAGACCAGTGTTTCCATACATCCGCTTGAGGATGGTTGAGAACAAACTGAAGTATAACCGCCGAAAGGCTCAGCACCAGAATAGCCACATGCAGCGCAACGCTGTGCTGCTGCTTGAGCGCCTTGCTGGACGTTCACTTTAGGGGGGCGAACATCCCGAAAGAATAACTCGTTTTTACAGTCCCATCAGACTTGCTACCACCAGTTAGAACCTGTTGTTTCTATACAGCACACCCAGACAGAAGCAGAGAAGAAGCTAACAACATCAATAAACTTTTACGCATCAAGGATCATCCCTACCAAGAGTTTTTGTGTTAAGTTGTTGCGGTTAGATTGCTAACTTAAAATATAGCCTCAAAAACTTTAAGAGTTTTCTTAATGATTTCTGTCTGATTCTTGAAAGAAGGAATAATAGTTGCTGCGCGTGATAATGTTAATTGTTTCTATCTTGGCATTACCTGAAACATTAGGTTGCTCTTTTATTGTGTTCTTGTTTGTGAATAACTGGTTAAGTAAACAGGAGGCGATTGCCATCGCGCGTATTATTGCCGTCGAGATGCGTTCATCTGGTTATATAGATAGTTTCGAACTTCGTGTGAGCAGATTTGGGGCGAAGAAGTTTTTTAGTATGTTTGGGGAGTTTTACCTCAACCAATTTGATCCCGACACACGAGAGAGAAAGTATCAGGGGGATGTATCTCTGCAAGGTGTGGGTAATGTGTACTGTGAGTTCACTTATGATCACTACAAGTTTACCAAGTGCACCCTCACTGCTGGTGTGTTCTGATTACTTTCCAAATGCTCTGGTGCGCCTTGCGTTAACCTTTCAGTCTCATGAGCGCCAGCGGCAGTACAATCAAGCGTTTCATATTGCTCACTCCCAAATGTTTGCAAGGGCAGCGCCCACGCTCTTAACGTCAATTTTCAAATAGTTCATGGTGACTTTGGGATCTGAGTGGTTCAGCGCTTTCATTGCTAAAGCCAAATTCCCGTTAGACTTCTCCCACACCTGTGTGGCAGAAAACTTGCGAAAAGAATGGCATCCTACTGTTCCTTTGATCCCCACATTCTCCGCAGCCTGTTTGATCTCACGGTTCACCTGTTCACGGCTGACAGGGGCTTTTCCTGATGCACGATTGCTGTGTGACGTAAAAACATATTCGTCTTTCGGGAATGCCTGGCGGCGACGTTCTACAATCTCCCACACCTTCGCAGGGACGATGATTTCTTTCTTCTTGCACGTCTTACTCTCCAGCACTTCCAGCGTATTTCCTTCCTTGAACTGGGTGAACTTTAAATTCACCGTATCCCCGACACGTAAGCATAAAGAGGCCATTGTTACCGCTACGTCTGCGAATAGCTGTTTGTTATGACTTTCAAGCCAGTTAATCAGCTTAAAAGCCTCTGCCTGGGTGATTATCTTCGTGGTCGCCATCTGCTTATCTCCGTAAATCTTGAAACTGTGAAATAAGATTATGATCATTTTCAGTAAGTTACAACTATTCAATCTCACATTTTTTTGACGGAGTGGTGGAAGGTTGCGCCATTTCCAGCACTACTGAACGCGAAAAAGCACGGACTCCTGTTTGAAATTCGAACAATTTAGGAATATCTTGAACGAAATCATAAAGTTGGCAAGTCTAAACAGATGTTTGAACGTTGCCAAATCCTGGCGAGGCTATGCACGGTTTATGCAGATTCATTGCATATCTTAGAGAGGAAAGTTGAAGGTAAAGTGGTTAATGTCATCTAAATCAATTGTTTAGATATTCTATCTCACATTAGTATAGAACCTTGAGGTAGGGATATTGCACCGTAGATGATAATGATTCCCATCTGAGTTGATTGCATCAAGAAATGATTAGAATGCTAATTAATTGGCGGGTTTTGGCATGGAAAATCGATATTCAAATAAATTTGATAAAATATAAAAAGTCTTTAAGCACATTGCACCTATCATAAAAGTGCTCATTGTGGACAATGATCGCTGTGAGCCGCACGGCGCAAGGCTTTCGTATAAGTGATGAAAGATACTTTGAAAGTGAGAAAGGCGCTCAGATAGCGTTACAGGCGGGTTATTTAGAATAGATTAAGCATCGCTTTACCTGGGGTTTAGCGGGTATTTAGAATGTAATTAGCGTGGGATTATTCCGGCGCTATGGAGGCGAGTATTCGCTATTAACACGTAATCAGGATTGATGGAGGGTTAATTCTCCATAAAGTGGACTATACAATTTGGTATACGCTGATCACGCGCATGGAAGAGAGCTATACAGGAAAGTAACCTCTACTGAAAGTTATTGTTGAGAAGAGATTTTCCTGTAGAGAAACTTGTCATGTTCGCTTCACTCACTGACACAAACCAACTACTAACTACCCTTAATTAAATTAAGGTTATTAATTATCTCTCTTATGTTCTCGTATTCCTCGAACATACATCATTGTGCAGGATGATCATGAGCAGATACTTTTTCATGCGACATTCACCCGCTGATCGCTGGTTCATTGTGAGCCTACGATCTCAACACATCAAAATTATGTAAAAGGGCTTATCATTAAAATGATGTGTTAACAGGTTAATTGTGCAATGTAGCGTAGCTACAAGATCGGCTCACTTGCATGAAGAGCCGGAAATGATACCCTTCCTTGAGAAGCCGTCTTATCCTATTATGAAAAAATTGTTGACGACGAATTTATTTTGTGGTATTGGTTGACAAACGTTATTAAAATAGTGTATTATGGTAAGTATGAAGGGGAGAAAACCTTCTCAAACTTTCGGCCCTGGGCGGGGTAATCTGCCTGGGGCTTTTTGCATCCAAAATCCGAAGGAGGTAGTTATTGAAGTATTTCAGTAGTGACCAGGTTTTTAATGATCTGGTGAGTGGTAAGGTGAAACGCCACGTTATTTACGCATCCATGCAAGCAGCAAAATCGAGGGAGTATACAGACCGAATGAAAATGTTCGCTGACGCTCTCGCCCGTTATGACCAACACCGTAAGGAAATTAACCAATGATGAACATTCGTTTTAGTCCAGAAGTTTACGAGGCGCTCCGTGAAGCCGCCACAATTAAAGGTGTAAGTATTCCGGCCCTGGTTAACTCCATTGTCAAACACACTATCCTACAAAAAGAGGAAACTGATGAAAGAAAAGAAACGCGTAGTAAAATTCGTTGATGCAATTTGCGGATCTGGAAAATCCACCACGTTACAGCACTACATCAAATCAAGTTTATTAACAAACTCCGAAGCAATTCCCCCTCGTTATCTTCTCGTGATGCCAACACATGAATTATGTGGACAGGTGAAGGAAGAACTAAAAGAAAGACGGGTGAAGAGTTTCCATGTGGACACCGAAACAGAAGCGGTAAATCTCCTAATTTCCACCCTGGAATACGATTTCCAGCATTCGGTTATTATCTGTACACATCAATGTTTCATTCATTATTGCTATCGCGCAGCGCTTGAAACGGAACTTCAAAACCTTCTCCGTAATTTCAGTATCTTTGTTGATGAAATCCCTGATGCAATGTTTGGCGCTTACATCAAAGTGCAGCATACCAAACGGACGGAAGAAAATTTCCCATTCCTAAAGTGGCTGGAAGAGCGGGACGGATTGTTATTCCTGAGTGATGATAAGCGTGAAGATTTCTACGACTATTGGCACGAAACAGAGGCGAATGGTGCTGAGTTAAAGCGCCTGCTCTGGGCGATTATGCAGGGTGCTGGACTTCTCTACGAAGAGAATAAACACCTGTTCGCCTTCACTGCTTCACCAATTATCAGATCTGTAGAATGGGCTGAACAACTTACACTCTTAGGTGCTGGCTCTTCTCGAAGTTTGTTTACCTGGGCTGCTGAACATCTGGCGAAATACGAAGTTGAGGAAGCTGGTGAAGATTTACAGCCGCCACTTGAAAGACGTAAACATAAGCGTGTACCGATCTCCCTGGTCGCCGTATGTGAAAACAGATGCACTTTGACAGCATTACAGAAAGTGTTTCACGAACATCTCCAGGAAATCATCCAGCGCGTGCCTGGTGAATTTATCTTCGCTACCAACAGAGATAAATCCCTGTGTCAGTTTACTACGATAGGGGATGAAATTCTTACCGATGCTTCCCGTGGTATCCGTGTTTCAATGGCATCCTATGGCCTGAACCATTACCAGCACATACACAATGCTGTATTTCTCGGATGCAGTAATCTTGATCGAGATTTCCAGGGTAAATGGCGGCAGTATGCGGAGATTAACGGATGGGATGTTGAAAAATTTGAACAGAAGCAACGCGCCGCGATGAATTATGAAAGGTGCTACCAGTTTATTAGCCGTACATCTATTCGTAATGCTGACACTGATCACCCTCTGGTGTTCGTAGTGCCAGATCTGGCAACTGCTGAATACATCAAAGAGCATTATTTCCCTGGAGCAAAGATTGAATGTCTGAAATTTGGGAAAGTGAGAAAGAAAGTTAAAGGTAACAACACCCGTAAAGAAGTACAGGAACACAAATCCAAAGGATTGACCCAAAGACAAACGGCTGAACTCATGAAGAAAGGGATCGCCACAATACAACGCCACTGGAACTAATCAGGAGACCTAATTGATACAATACATAAAATTGAACAACACAAACCAGATACAGATCAACGATAGCGGGAAGGGCGTTTATTATGCGCTTATCTGGTTCTGGAAGGGACGTAGGACACGCATTTCTTACGGAGAGCTATCTGATAAATCCGGTGTAAGTGACCACGGGATCAGATTCTGGCTTCGTGCGCTGCGCAACATTGGTGTGATTGAGATAGACGATGAAAGCCATTATCTATCATTCACGCTGAAACACATCGAACGAGACAATGTAGAATTTATCTACTCTAATTTCTAAAACACACAATAGGGAAACTTTTATGATAACTGCTTTATGGTGGTTCACCATATTCTATGGCGTTTACGTTATAACCAGACAGGGAAGTTTCCCCACTAAAGGGGCATAATGGGAAGAAAAGATAGAAATCCAATCAAACGGATCGAGCAGGAAAGTTTAAACCATATCGGAAAAGCCGCGCGTAGGCAACGCGAGAGATTATTAATCTCTTCACTCGAAGAAATCCCTGGTGAACTAATAGAGCACGTTGAAGAAGTGCATTCACAACCGCCCTCTGTGGAAGAGTGGGCTGCTTTGAATGATATCCTCACTTCCTGTCCTGGTGCGTATTACCGCCCACGTAAACGGAAGGTTTACACCTGGGATGATAGCCAGCTTAAAAAATGGCAGTGCCTCGGTTTCACCTCTTTACGTCATTACCTCACATTCAACGCAATGAATAACACCGTGGCGGGAGTCAGGGACTTTAATGAACTATTTAACATTGGAGACAGTTACACAGAATAATGCATACACAGACAATACAAACCAAACGATTCGCCCAGAACGTTAAATGCTGCGAATGGTATTACGATGAAATCGAGAATGTCATCAATGATGCTTTTCTGACAGATGAAGAAAAAATAATGGCACTTGATGACCTGGAAAACAGAGTCCTCACTCTCGCAGCGCCTTTTCTGGCTGCTGCAAATAAAACCAAAATGACAATGGAACAAATGAAAAATGACTAAAACCGACATTAACCTAATGCTACAGAAATTTCACGAGCAACTACACATTCCGCTTCTTGATGCGACTACGGAAGCCTACCGACAGGGAACCCCTGAGAGCGTTTCTGAGGCCGTTAAACAGCTTCATCTGGCCTCAGTTGTTATGCAAGGGATTATAAGCGTAGTGGAGCAGTCAGAAAGCCTGAACGAGGATCAAGGCGTACTACGCGAAGTGTCACAGGTGGCTCAGTCCCTTGTGTCCTGTATGCAGGATTTAGACGCGCTGGCGCATGACTTAGCCGAAGAATACGTAGTACTCGAAATTGAATAAAAATGTACAATAAATGAATAAAATGGCGACTGACTATTGACTTTGTAACGGGAATACTGTAGAATAAGAAGTATGGAAATGAATAAATGTTCGAATCACATTACTCTTCCTCGTATGTCAATACGACTTGCAAACACTATCCCATAGTGTGAGCACTCCAGAGAATGCCGTTTCCCATAGCGGCACTCTTTCCATTCATATGTTCTCTCTGAAAGTGTTGGTTCTTTCTTCTTTGTCTTGTTTAGTTCCGAAGGAATGCGCGGGATGTAATATCTTGTTGTGTTGGTATTGCATCGCAATCACCGCGCATCTCCGACTTTTTCAGAAAGGGCATTCGCTCTTTACTCATACATTCCGTTAGGGTGAATGTAGTCAGACTGAATAAACGCCGTCAGCGGTAGTCACGTTCAGGCTGGCAAATCTTCTATTAATACACTCCCGAAAGTGTCTGGTAGTAGATAGATAAAGAAAGCCTCATTTTATTCCTGGGCGCTGCTACACGCTTTTAAAAATGAGGAGCAATGACGGGCGATCCTACTTTGTGTATACATCTGTATTCACATTGCGCCCTCATTTATTCAAGAAACCATTCTTTAACATCATAATCCTCCGAAACGATGACGTTAAACAATGCTTTCTAACACGGGCATGCTTTCCAGGGGCTTAATCGCCCCTTTTTAACAATCTGCATGTAACACTTCCGTTATTAATGGAAGGATGAACGCAGTTACAACGCGAAGGAACAACACAATGTTCTTATTAAATAATCGCGACCGAATCCTAAAATACAAATCCGAAGTGATTCAAGTTAATCCTGAGTTAATAGCTAAAGTGGCTGAAATGGCAGGATGTACTGTTGAAGAAATAGAAAAAGCTGTAGACCAGTATTTCCCTTCTGAGGACACACCTCAACTTAGTATGCAGGAACGGATCGCAATCAAATCCAAGGAAATCAAACAACAATGATTGTAGACCTAACCGAACTTTTCCCAATTCGTAAGAGTTTCACTGACGTAGTGAGCTACGCCACTGATTCTTTTGCAGTCGTAGAAGGTCGTGTTTTCGACCTGCCAGCGGATATTCAATGCGCCGATGTTATCGGGGCTGATGGCGCTTTATACACCTCCGGCGATGATGCCTTTGTGGTGGTAAGTGATTTCGTGAGTGCTGGCGACGGTAAAACCGTGAATGTCCTACGTGCGCCTAATGTTGGCAGCTTCGTAGCACTGAAAGCCGAGAACCTGCACGCAGCTAATCACGCCGCAGCTATTACCACGCTCGAATCCAAAGGATTCGTATGCCGTCCATTCTTCACCTCTTAATCAAGGAAGATAAATAATGAGTAAAATCGCAATTGGGCGTGAGATGGTCGATTTAGCGCCAATCTTCCAGGCCCTGCCGGAACGTAACTACCTTATGAATGCCCTCGACCTCTTCGACGGAGTAGGTGTTCAGAATCCGAAAGTGGTGGTGACACAGCTTCTGGATGATAACTACAGCCTGTTTAACACCCCGCAGAGCCGTTATTCATCAAACCACGACACTACCGCGCGTCAGAATGGGAAAGAATACCTTATCGAGATTCCTTGGTTTGCAAGGGAAGATGAGTTTAAACCTGTAGACGTACAAGGGAAAAGGGTACAAGGCACTGATTACGAACAAACCGTTACCGACCTGTACACCGAGTACACTGGGAAACATAAAATTGCTTACCTTCGTACCCGTGAATCTTACCTGGCCCGTGCTCTGTTCAAAGGTGAAGTTTATACCCCTGCTACTGATGACCTGCTGATCTCTTATGCTGAACTGTTCGGTGTAGTACCAATGACAGCCAGCGTGAGTACAGCGACAGCGGCACAGGATTTTGATGCCATCTTAGACAAAGTTCAGGCTGCCGCAGGTGGATTGGCTGGTCAGATTGAACGAGTGATCGTATTCGCTAAGCCTGCTGCATTTAGCCAGATTCGCTTCTCTGACAGTATGTCTAAAGCGTTCCAGTATGTAGCGCCATATGACGACCGTAACCTGTTCTACCAGCGTCACGAGCTTCTCCCAGGAGTTAGTACGTTTAGTCTGCCTGGTGCGCCTATCGACATTGTTAAAGTGACAGATGCGCTGATCTTGGCACAGATGCCGGATGATGCTGATATGGTGGCGGTGCCTGTGTTTAGCAAAGGCAACTCAAATCCTTATAAGAATATTTACGGCGCTGCCTCTGGCAACTTCGCGCTGATCGATGCAGCACCTGCTGAATACTACTCTTGGGGCTACCTGAGTGAGCGCGGCGATGCGTACCACGTTATGCACGAAAATTCGGCGTTGCCTGTCAATCATGCGTTAGGTATGCAGGTGAAAATCACCATCACTGCTTAATGAGCAAGCGGGAGCCTGACTCGCTGGAAATATTCAGGCGCTTTAATGAGGGATGTTTACTAACCCACAGCGCAATTGTGGCTCTGGTGGCATCCCTTTTTAGTTTCCCCCATAACAAGAGGAAAAATAGAGGTGGAACTCATACTTAAATCAAATCGTGGTTTACATGTTCGACTGAGTGCAGACGATGCAGAAGGGCTGCTCAAGGTGAGCCAGCTTTGCGAGCTATTAGAGATTTCTTATACGGGCGTTAGAGCGCGTATTTTCCGTGGTGAAACCGTCGACGAGGCCGTGCATCACTTCCTTGATAAACAAGGCGGTGGCGATGCTTGAAATAAACACAGCACGTATCGTAAACACCGTTGAGTTTAAAGTTTCGAAGGAAGATATTGCACTGGCCAAAAAAGCGGCTGATGACCTTCAACGCCATTTTAAGAAGCTGGAGAATCCGAAAATTCGGTTTCAGACTCAGAAGCAGCGCCGACAATCAGCGCGTGAACAGGTGGCAGATGCTAAAGCGGCTTCTCCAAAAACGTCCAATGACTTAAAACAACAACGCCAGGCTGAGAAAGCAGGTAAAGCGCAAGCAAGGGAAGCTGCGAAGATTGCCAAACGTAATGAGACAGCTTCGTTAAAATTTAGGTCAGCTAACCTTCAAATGAAAGGCGTAGCGGGGAAGTATGGCCTTGACCCGCTCAAACAACTGGAGTTTGCTCGCTTCGCTAAACAGCAAACAGAGCTTTTCCGTAATAACCAGATCAGTAGCGCGAAGTTAAACTATGAACTTCGTGAAAGATTGGCCTTGATGCGGAGAGAGGCAGCGTTACAAGCCCGTATAACCGCCAGTACCCAACAACAAGCGGCTGCACAGCGTCAAGCTAAGAGAACGGACTACAAAGGCGCGGCGGCTAACATCAAAGAGAAGGGGCTGAACGTGATCGGCGGCGGTGCTGGTTTTATTGGCGCTACGGCTGCATTAGCGGGTGGGGCTTCCATCCTGGGACGTGTACGCGAGACAGCCAATGATAACCTCGATCTGGTGAGGCAATCTGAACGTGTGAAAACCAACCCAAACGCCATAAAAACGATGGTGGCCTGGGGACAGCAACACGGTGTTGATTCAGCTAATACCTCAAAAGCCGTCGATAACATGAAAGACGTCCGTGAACGCCTCGCTATGACTGTGAATGATAGCCAGTTTAAAAATGGCGAATGGAAAGGTGGCGACGGTGGCATTACGTCCATCATGAACAAGTTCGGATGGAGCAAAGATCAGATTTCCAAGTTCCAGGATTCTCCACTGGATTTCGTCCAGGCTACGGTAAATGAAGGGCAACGCCGTGGTATGTCACAGGCTCAGATTGGTACGCTGATTGAGAGTTTAGGTGATGATCTGATGCACTACACCGATATGTTCATGAACAACGGAGAGCAGTATACAAGCGTCCTCAGGAAACTTGCCGAAAGTGGTCAAACTCTCAATGATGAACAAATTAGGCAAACTCTGGCATACGGCGACCTGTCTACCCAGTTGCAAGCAGTTAACAATGGTTTTAATCAGAATCTAACTTCCGGCTTCCTCGAAGGGTTTGGTAACGCTGGTAAGGACTTAGCATCAAACACCGCTACTCTGAACGAGACAGCAAAATCATTAGGTTCTGGGCTTGGAAACCTGTTAGCACAGGTGACAGGATTCACGCAGGAAATCACTGCTGACCTCAGCAAATTTAACGGCTGGATGAAAGATACCTTCCCATCGCTGTATTCTGATCCTGATAAAACAGCGCCAGATGCTATCTATGATAAAGCCGTGAATGGCTCAGCTAATGCCACAGCCGATTGGATTCAGGATAAGACAGGGTGGGACAGCCGCTCAGTGGCTCCGGCTATTATGGACTGGTTGGGCGTTGGTAATCAGCAAGCAGGGACTGCGGCGAATCAATATAACCTTGCAGGTGATTCTCTGCGTGATTCTGCAATGTCACTCAGCAGCGGCAATGCACCAGCGTATAATCTGAATCCAACATTTAACCTGACGGTCGCACCGTCCGTACCACTAACGATCCAATCTGACACAGGCAGATTAGCCGACTATGTAGACTTCCAGGCGAGGGCTTCTCAAGCCAATTTTACACAGTCACTAACCTTGTCAGCCCTGAGCGGTCAAAGCAGTACAGGCGGGTGATACATCAAAGGGGCGTAAGCCCCTTTTTTGATGGTTTCAACACTACAGCAATGAGTCCACATTTTTAAAAGGGACAGATTTAAAAAGATACCCCTGTAATCCCCAAATCCCCACCTCACGCAGTAACCCCATATGATCTCTATTCTCAATCCCTTCAATAATAATTTTGTCACAGTGTTTTTTGATTGATGCAATCAGCTGGTTGAAGGTTGGTTTCTGCACCTGTTCATTAAAGAAGCAGCGATCTACCTTTACAACCTCAAAGTATCCTTCGATCAAACTAACTACATTCGCGTTTCCTGCGCCAAGGTCATCGAGCCATAGCCCATTTACACCCTGGCTCAGCGATTTTAATAAGGGACTTTTCAATCCCTTATCCAAACCAGGGAAATGCTCAGAAAGTTCAAGTTTGATGAATGACATCGATTCGAAAGTTTGTCTAAGTATGTAGTCATGACGTATTAAAAAAGCCATTTGCTGATCAATGTTCAGTGTACAAAATAGATTCTTTCGTTCGAACCACGTTTGCATAGTGGCAATGTTTCCACATTGTTCGTATAGGAAAAGCCGCTTCCTATCTAAATCCCAAGATGAAATTACGAATTCAGGGTGAAGGGGGCGTCCATCTGAGGCAATGAAGCGAGTGAGAAGCTCAACGCCTAACAACCTCTCGTCAATGCTCACTATAGGCTCAGCAATGAATGCAGTATCCATAACAAATACCTTAAATTTTAATTAAAATTATATTGTAATTTTTATCACAATAAAGCAATAGTATTGCTAAAATTTGTGGTACGGATGCAGGGTTTTGACTAAGCGATTGATATAACATGACTTTTTACTTTGCGGTGGGTGTTTGCTGATTGTTATATATTAGTCTTGTGATGTATTTCTGGTTGTTTTTTTGCTCGGTTTTTTGTTTGATACTGGTTCATATTCACCTAAATATATAAGTAATGTAATAATGTTCTATTCGATAAGTTAACGAGGGGCTTACGCCCCTTTTCTTATGGGTTGTCAATTTTTGAATAGCGTAGCAATTCGATGTACTGCTGTAGCTCAACAGGGGAGGCGGCATTCTTGCTGTATGTTTTGAAACTCTCCGTTTCTCCTCTCGAATGTCCCAGAAGAAGGGCTATGCGATCTTCTGGGACGGGGTTTAACTTATCTCGACCAACCCCGCCCCTATCCAGAGTTTGAGCAACGAGATGCCTGATCGAGTGAAACACCTTGTTTTCCTGCCCTGGGAGAATGTCGCGTTTAAGTCGTCCAAAGCGGTTTACATGCCACGAGGAGCGCTTGCCGTCCTCTCTCTTGGTCACACTTGCACGGTAGAATAAAAAACCGTTGTGCGGCTTCTGGCAGCGTTCCAGAACCATTGTTCTAATCGCACTATGAAGTGGAACCAACCGCGCCGCATTGCGTGTCTTACCCTCCGTAACCTCGAAACATAGCACCCCCTCTACTTCACAGATATTGTCTGATTTTAAACTGGCTATTTCATTAATGCGCATCCCGCTATAAGCGGCGATAGTGGTCACATCCCTTAGCTCGTCCTCTCCTAACTTGTTAAACGCGCTAATGAGCTTCGTAATATCCTCTTCCGTGAATGCCTCGTAACTCTGGCGGCTCTGCGCTGTGTTGAGTTTATGCCCCCTGAACACGTTACTTTCCAGCGGTGGGGCGTCCTGGTATCGGGAAGAGGCAAGATCGAAAATGTTTGCCATTGCTGATAGATAGTTAGCCACTGTCTGGACTGCCTTTGTCTCTCTGAGATGATCAAGCCAGCCTGTAACGGTGGTACGGTTGATATCGTTAAGTTCCACATCCTTCTTTCGCAGGTAATTCAGGAATAGTTCTACGGCTTTCCTGGTCTTGCTTAATGTTCCCATTTTCAGGCGATCAGCGTTATGCATAAGGTAGATCTCTAACATCTTAATCAGAGAAGGGCATTGGTAGATAATCGGCGCTGATGCTTTCGGGGCAGCTTTCGCGTACTTAGCCACGCTCTTTAAATAGCTGATCGTGTCCTGCAAGCTGTCCGGTTTTGGAGGCTCTGCAATTTGCCTGATGTGGTGAAATTCATCGGCTATAACATCACGCTTCCTACGAGCCACACGAAGATCGGAAGTTTTCAGACTACGGACGAGAGTTTTTCTTCCACCAAATGCATTACGGAGCCATACAGGAATTGATATCCTGACGTAATAAACTCCGTAACTATCGGAAATGATGTATTGATCCGGCTTGTATTTCATTTTCCACCCCGTTAAAGTTGAGGGGCGTTTATCATGTGCAGGGTGAATGCCAGATTATCAGCGTGCGTAAAAATCGTTAAATCAGGTAGTTGCGAAGGTCGTAGAAGAAGACCCGAACACAAGATTTATCGCGTGTTACACTCCTATTATCGGCACCAGTTATTTCAATTACTTATCTTACATTCAAGTAAACTACGTTCTCCTCCTGTGCCGTATCTGTGGCATTGAGACCAATAATCGCATCAATTTTGCTAGCGTGCTCTGTCAGGTGTCCGGCAGATAAATGCGTATATCGTTGAACCATTTCCAGTGTCTCCCATCCCCCATTTCCTTCAGCGCCAGAAGTGAAACGCCAGACTGAACGAGCCTGCTCGCCCATGTATGCCTGAGGTCATGGAAGCGGAAATTGCTATTTCCTGCCCGCTTTAGTGCCCCTTCCATGCCTTATTACTATCTGTCCGCATTTTTCTGACCGCTGCTGTTTAGCTGGCATTCTTAGAGACGAACGGCTTCGACAAGCCGCTGACGCCGAAATAATTTTCAGAAGGAATAGAAAGCGCCATGCGGGAGTTTAATCACGAGTACTGCAAGGAGAGAAAGACCCCCGGTACAGCAGGCCGAAGCTGAGGCGGATTTACTGGACGTCATCCGAAACGATCTGGATTTGGGCGGACAGGCAAAACATCTCGTGTACGGGAAGAACGACGATCCATCAGAAGTTCAGCCACGCATGACCGGCTTTGATCAGTTAAGCGAACATGTCAGCGCGATGCTCAAAGGCAGCCAGCGGCAGACACATTCAGAAGAGAAGCAGGCCGCCTGAGGGCGGCTTTTTTCTGCCCGGAGGGAAACTCCAGAATGCTGTTAAGTAAATCAGCCTACACCAGGCATATGGGCGTCAGCCGGCAAACTGTTTATGGCTGGATAGCCCGCGGTGAAATTGTTATTTCAGGCGATAAAGTTGATGTTGACGCATCGCAGGCTAAACAAAATTCTGCTGGTGCTGGCGAACACCAGACTGAAATGACGTGGGCGCAGGCCGCCGCATGGGTATGGAAGCATGACGGCGGGAAAGCGCTGCCGGCTGATATTGATGCTGGCCAGCGAATAGAAGCCGCAGTCGCTGAACTGGGTTTTGATGTTCAGCACGAGCCCGATGAACAATTGCTGATTCTCTTCCGACTGGATGAAGAAACCCACAGCTTCTATGGCAAAGACCGTGCAGCGGGCGCTTTACGGTTTCTTCGTTCTGAGCTGGCTTCGTTGCCACAATGCACTCCGATACGCTGGATGACTGGAACAAAACTGGTTTAATGCCACTCTGCCTGCTGGACGGCGAAAAACTGTAAACCTCCCAGCCCCTCAAACTTGACACTTTTTCGCGAGAAACTGGGAAAAGTGTCAACCCAACCTAACGGATCCTCACGCCTACGAACAGCAGCTACAGCAGAAGTGTAAAGGGCTGGCGTTGAGATTTGTTGAGCCTTGGCTGTTAGCTTTTGTTAATCCTGATGCGAAGCAGGGCAGCTGTCAGCCTGTTATGGTTTGTTATGCCTTACTAGGGAAAACTAGGGGAAAGTGTCAACCGCTACCCCTTTAGAAAACTTCAGGTGCGGAGCGTTAGCAGTACCTGTCAAAACCTGACATTTGATCGGGAAAGTTGTCAAATGTTGTCACCCACCGGCACAGCCGGCGGGGATTTTTGGCTGTAGAAGCTCTAAGTTACAGTTGCATCGAAGTGTTAAGTAAACACAACTTCCAAAACAGTATGTTGTGTTTTGAAAACCCAACATAAATTCCACCAAAATGAAATTTATCACGATTACTTCTAAAAATAGCCAACTGCTATTATAACAGCATAAATTTGTACGTTTTTTGCTCGAATTGACTATGCAAATTATTGATCTTATATTTCTTTAATCTGTCAAATTATGAAATGGGAAACATGGAAGGAGTTTATGTGAACAGTAACGTTAAATTTATCAGTTCGATCTCAACTGAAGGTGAATTTGAGACGCTGATCAAAAGATATGCTGAGGAATTATTCAAAGGAAATGCCTATCTAGTTGGTGGGCCTTACGATAATGGAAAGGATTTAGTTATTAAGCGCAATGAAAGAGAGGTTCGGCAGGCCGCACAGATAACTATACAAGAAAAGAAAATTGAAGAAAAACTAGAGGCAGATCTTTTAAAGGTTGAAAAATTAGTTGATAAGGATAATTATCCACCAATATTGCATTTTTTCTGGAGTCATCCCATTTCAGAGTATACATTGGATAAACTTAGAACTGGTGCAATGACAAATCATTTTATTTCCTTGGAGTTTTATGATGCAAAAAGAATTGCGCAGGATTTAACAGATCATTACCCACACCTTCTTAATTACCTTATAAAAGATATTCATAAGATTGATATTCAGAACGATGAACCAATAAACTTTCAGCAAAGGGCTTTTTACGAGTATCTTCTCCTTAGTAAAGACAGTACAAATTTAAAGAATGCTATTATAGATGCAAGTATACTCTCCCATTTGAATGAAGGTGGCAAAACGGTTGAAGAGTTATTAGGTTTACTTCAAGGTGTTAACTTAAAAATAGGCAGCTTAAAAGGTAAATTACAAACACTCACACGTAAGGGCAAAGTAATTAATCAAGATGGTATTTATACGCTTAGCCAAGAGGAAATATCTAAACTTGAGAATATAAAACTTAGAGATAGTACTCGTAAACAAGATTTAATTAAAACTATTAGTGATAAACTAGCAAAACATACTGATCAAGATTTAGCCTCCGAAGTCGTGAAGTTAATTATCACTGCCTACGAAGAATCAATAAGCATTCAAATAACTGAGAGTAAATTTGAATCTCCTAAACTAAAAATTTTTCAAGCGACAATTAATAACTTAAAGATTTTAATAAACGAAAGATGCGGTTTAGATAGAGAGAAATCTGAAGCTTTGGCTAGTGAATTGCTTGAAATAGCAGGTGAAAATGAATATTTGTCAGAGCATTGCTCAGCAAAATTGTGTGTTAACTTCTTGAGTGATAGTAAACTTGAAAAGTATATTGAAGATAAAAGTTTCTACATTTACCTTGATGCACCTGTATTGATACCATATCTAATAACAATAATGTTTAAAGA